>JAQWSU010000022.1 GCA_029243025.1 Pirellulaceae bacterium
ATGATATCAACGCATTTCACCGCTCCACCATCAGTTCCGCTCACCCCTGTCTCCCTCAAGCCTAACGGTTTGGAGCGCAATTCCACGGTTGAGCCGTGGGCTTTCACACCCCACCTGTTAGACCGCCTACGCACTCTTTAAGCCCAGTGATTCCGAATAACGTTTGTCCGGTACGTATTACCGCGGCTGCTGGCACGTACTTAGCCCGGACTTCCTCTGCGGTTAGGTCAACTAAGGGGGATGACCCCCAAAGATTTCCACCCCACTGACAGCGGTTTACAACCCGAAGGCCTTCATCCCGCACGCGGCGTCGCTCCGTCAGACTTTCGTCCATTGCGGAAGATTCTCGACTGCAGCCACCCGTAGGTGTCTGGGCAGTGTCTCAGTCCCAGTGAGACGGGCCACGCTCTCACGCCCGCTACCCATCTTTGCCTTGGTGAGCCGTTACCTCACCAACAAACTAATAGGACGCAGGGCCATCCCCAGGCGGAATCTCACCTTTGGTCCAGGGACATCATCTAGTATTACCGGCAGTTTCCCGCCGCTATCCCAGACCTGGAGGTAGGTACCCTACGCGTTACTCTCCCTTTCGCCGCTTTCCAGATCCAATGCAAGCACCGGATCTTTCTCGCTCGACTTGCATGCCTAATCCACGCCGCCAACGTTCATTCTGAGCCAGGATCAAACCCTTCAATTAAATTGCTTACTGCGGCTAGACCGTTTCCGGACTATCGCAGATGACGAGCCAATTGAGAGTCTGTTTTGGTGACATCACCATTAGGTAAACGGTGAGTCACCGGTTCGCATAGCCTTATGCAAATTCTCAAATAAGAACATTCACAAGAGGTCACTACCAAATTGTCAAAGAGCTGGTTTCCCCTGAGGACAATTTGTCGCTCACAGGAACACGTAATATTAGCGGCCTGTGGATCCTGGTCAACACCCATCGGCAAAAAAAAAGAATTCGACCCGTTAACGTTGCGCCGGGTGTCTGTATAACCGCCAAAAGTTTCCTGGATTGCCATCTGCGTGGTGAAAATGCACGCTTTGATGCACCGGCAAAGCCAAGCTGTGACTGCGGTTGGCTTACCGGTCGTCACGTTTTTCTTCCCGTAGGCTTTCAAAAGCGGTCTCGGATCTACTTCCTTACACGGCAAATTGCGACAACGCAAAACAGCAGGTGGCTCACGCTAGGAGCGAGTTCGAGTCGGTGATTGGACCGTCTCGCTTTCGTTTCATCGGCTGAATAGATCAACGGCCAGAACGATTGCTGGAGCCGCGTCCTGTCCGCGACCTTGATCAAGCCTGGCAACGTTGCTGTTCGGTTGCTTGACGCCGTTTGCCCTCTTCGCTGAGCAGAACTTTGCTCACGCAGTTCCCACTAAAATCGGCTCGGTGAAGCCCCGGTCGGGCTCGGATCGCCTTTGGGTGATTCATTTCGCCGAGCTGCTGGCTGTCGTTTGTTTTGCAGGGGGTAGCCTCCGTTGCTGCTGATTTGCCCGAGAAACAGCCGGCCAAACAGCCTCGCAGGCGACAGATGCTGCAAATGGCAATTCGTGGCAGACGGAAGCTGCTCGGTTCTGAAAACGCGAAAGTCATAGGGGCTATTGCGATCCTGAGCCTGTCCCCTTGCTCACGGGCCCCTTGCTCACGGATGATCAATTTGGAGACGCCTGCATCGGAAATTGAGCTGTCAAAACGATCTTTGGCGGTTGTCCCCGTAAAAGCGCCGTGAAAGCGCCGTGAAAACGTCATCCGCTGTCGTTGCCCACTGAATCGGCCGTCTGGGGCAAATGCTTCCAATTTCATCATCTCTGCAGCCCGGCGGTAAACAACCAGTCCGCGGCAAGGCCGAGTGATGAGAACTCAAAGGTTATGGCGTTCATGCCGTTAGAAATAGAAAGAATGGGTCTCCCTCGGTTGCTGTTCTATTAATACGGCCGTCATCTGCATCGACCAAATCAGTTAAATCCGGAACGCCTGATTCATGTTCCGGACGAAGCATCTTTATCCCCGTGAGAACGCAAGTATCGAATCGGCTGTGCCGTCTTTGAAATCTTTCATCCACGGTTGAATTCTTGCGCGGTCGTTTGGCATGTGGTTCGTGCTTAAGTGGGCGCCTGGTCCGAACCCAATGAAAGCCCTGCCCAGGCTGCTTGGAAGAGCCCAGGAGACCGAAATTGCGATCATCCCATCCTGCACATGCATGGATTTTCCCCGACGATGTGGCTGCTTGTGTTGATGAATCCAAGTCGCAAATGGGCCATCATCAGCGTTGTTTGGCGGCCAGTGTTCCGCGCCCCAATCACTAGGAGGCAGTCGTGGTCAGAAGGCTTGGTAGGGCGCGCTAAAGATCTATCTGCAGAGACTTGTTTGAGAAAATTGACTTTTCGGCTGCCGAGCGAGTCATGGCCTTGTTCCACAGTCTGAGGCGATTCGCATGGATGGAAAAGAGAATGAAACAGACGCTCAGAAGATCTGAATTTTGCATCCATCAATATTGACGTCTCTGAAGTTGCTTCAATCATTTCATGTGTTGTTTCGCCTGATTCTCTAGGCTTAGCGAGCCGGAAGGAATGAAGGATTCGCCATTTGGGTGTTTGCTGAGAACCGGGGAATGGGGCTGCCTGCTTCGTCTCGAACACGCTGTGCCCCTTTGTTATTGGCCGAATTTCAGATCTCGAGCTGAAGTTGCGTTCTGGATTTCATTCTGGATTTCATTCTGGATTTCATTGATCGGCCGTTGCTCGTAAGGAGGTCCGATCTTGGAATGGGCAAATGGAGAGAAAATGGGCAAATGGAGAGAAGAAGCTCTGATTTCTGCTAACTTGTCGTCCTCGGGTTCGGGGCAGCTTTCCCAGGGACTCGCGTCCCGCTCCCCCCGCATTTCCAGATCGTGGAGAATCCAGCATTGAATCGACCGAATTCCATTTTCGTCTATGGAACCTTGAAGCGGGGGGAGTGCCGCGAAAACGCTTGGCCGTTGCCGTCTCGGAAGGTCGCTGCGGCCCGAGTTCGGGCTGAAATGTACGATCTGGGCCCCTATCCGGCGATCATCAGCGGAGATGACTGGGTGTTGGGTGAGCGCTGGGAGTTTGCGCCTCAGGACCTTCTTGCCACGCTGAAGGTGCTCGATGAAATCGAAGGTTATCGGAATCGTGCAGACGATCTCTATCAACGCCAGATCGTTTCTTGTTGGGGCGGTTCTGGGGTGAGTGCCGAAATCATCGGTGTTGGCAAGCCGACGGTCGTTGCTGCTTACGCCTACTTTTTTTCGGAAGCGGAGCATTTAAAACGCGTGGCCCACCGAATTATTCCACACGGCAACGTGTGTCAATGGGGCCGTTGAGTCGCCGGTGGAGTTGAGATTGTCAGGTTAACTCGACGATCTCTTTCGGCCGGCATCACTCACGATATAGGTGCGATTCATGCGGCGAATCGTTTCTTTCAGCGAATTTCGACTGGAAGCGGGCGACAAGAGTTCGGCTTCCGATCCGAGAGCGAGTACGCGCGGAATGATTTCCAGATCGTGTCCGGCCTTGACGGTCAAGATGATGCTCCCGTCGGCGTGTCGTTTGATTTTCTGATCGGGATGCCAGGGATCCTCCTCAATCCAAGGTGCAGCATAGGCGCTGACTTGAATCCGGAAGGTGCGGAGTTTTCCACCACTGAAGATTCCGATACTTTCGCGCAGATGTTGTTCTAGGTGAAAGTCGGATCTTGGCTTGAACCAGTTGTCGAGCGCGGTTGCTTTCCGGAAACGGTCCAGTTTGAGGTGGCGGATGGGTTGATCTGCGTCATCCGCCTCGCAGGCGTCGGCGATGACGTAGAGGCTGCCATGGTAAAATGCGATCCCATACGGGTGGATCTGGCGTTTTGAGGCTCGGTCTTGGCCGAGCGGCTTGTAGCTGATTTCGACCACACGATGTTCGAGGATGGATCGATTGATGGTCTTTAGCATGCCCTGATGTCGTTCGTAGCTTTTTGCCGGCATGCCCAGCACGTGGAGGACTTGTCGATATTTTTCGTAATGGCTCCAGACGCTGGAGGGAAGGCTATCGCGGATTTTGTTCCAAAATGATTCGATGCCGATCCAAAACGGGGTGCCGGCCAACGGCGTCAGCAGGTCCCGTCCAAGTGAGAAAGCCAGTAATTCGGTGGCAGAGGCGGTGATTTTATGGGATCCGCGGAAGAGGGGGCCGAGTTTCCAGATTCGACCTCGTTGAGTTTCGTGAACGCCAACATCAATACCTGCCGCTTGTAAGGCCTCCAAGTCTCGTCGCACGCTGCGAGTGTGGAGTGACGAGAGTCCAAGCTCGTCGACCAGTTCATCTCGCAATTCCGGTAGTGTACGACCGAATCGAAACCGTTCGAGGATTTGCAGTAACTTATGCTGACGAATGAGTTGTTCGTTGCGAGCCATAGAATGAGCATCTGGGAAGAAATGTCAGCGAACGTGATGAATTGCGGCGGAGGAACAGTCGTGTTATTTCGGGATAAGGGCCACAATGCGATTAATCACCTCTTCAATTTCCAGCCCGTCGCTGATGATTTCGATCGCGTCATCGGCTTTGACCAATCGGCCGATCGGTCGGCTGGCATCCTGCTTGTCCCGTTGGTTTTGCTGCTCGAGGATGTCATTTAGCGAAACCTGGTTCCCACGTTGCTCGAGTTCCTCTTTCCGCCGCCGGGCCCTTTCGTGGGGGGTCGCGTTAAGAAAAATTTTCAGATCGGCATCTGGAAAGACGAAGGAGCCTTGGTCGCGACCTTCGGTGACGATGTTGCCTGCGGCGGCAACTAGTCGCTGCTGTTCGGAAAGATAGGTGCGAACGGCTCGATTGTCTGCGACGGGTCGGATCGCTGAGGTGACTTCGGGTGACCGGATTTGGTTCGTGACATCCTCGCCGTTAACACGAATCCAGCCTTCGCCCGACTCAATCGTGAGATCATCAACGAGATTGGTAACGGCTTGTTGGTCGTCCAGTTTTACCTTTCGCTCGATCGCCGCTCGAGCAACCGCTCGATACATGGCACCCGTGTCAAGGAAGCGAAAACCCAGTCGCTGGGCAAGTTGACGTGCCACGGTGGACTTTCCAGCCCCTGCAGGGCCGTCAATCGTAATGATCATTGGGGATTTGCTTGAAAGGTTAAAAGGTTGGGTCAAGCTTGGAAACGCGCCTCGATTTCCGTTAACTCGTGTGGCGAAATCTGAAATCGCAGTTTATCGTCTTTGACTTCGCATTGCGTCAGCGTTTGTTGTTGGAAATCGGTCTTTCGTGCTGAATCAAACGAACGGAATGCGGAGATTTGAACCTGGCCAGGGCGTCCCTCCGATTCGCAGAGTCGAAGGCGAATACCGACAACCCGATCTTGTTCGAGCCACGGTTCCCAGCTAATGATTTGCACATGTTTTGCATCGATGTGCATTAACCAGCTTGAGATGCTCGCATGATCGCCATTGAGATCAGGGACGATGATGTCGGGGGCAAGCAAGGCTTGACTTTCGCGGAAGGGATGCTTGAGGTCGATTCCGATGCCAAACTTGAATTTGCGCTGCGATTCGCCTTTCACGATCAGCAAGCTGTCAAGCATCCGCATGCCCATCTTGCGATGGTACGGTAAGCCTCCGGTCAGGATTGCTGTTTGCTGCTGTCCATCATCGATTTGAATGAATAGCGGCGCTTCGAGCCGTTTTCCTGTCGATGGACAGCGAATTCCATTCAAAGCTCGGTCAAGCTCTGCGGCTTCATTCGACCAGGCAAAACGGCTCGCAAAATAGGAATTCCATCGGTCGTCGGCTGCGGAGCGTGTTGGCTGTAGTTCCGTTTCCACCTCGAGGACTCGGCTGCCTCGGATCACCCGAAACGTTTGGCTGAATTCGGCAATCACTTCTTTGGCGTCGTCAATTAGCTTGCCTCGTGATTCAATCGCCGCTTGCACGCGATTAACGCAGACGGTTTGCACTGAGTCGGCGACCATGTGGGTGTAGCCGCCATGGCGATCGAAACGAAAGGCTAACTGCTGGGAGAGTCGATTTCCGCGGGTGGAATAGTCGCGAATGGTTCGTAGACCGCCCGTTTGCGTGTCAATGCACGCCTCGAAAAACTCGTTTCGCAACGTGGTTTCCTCGAGTAGTTCCGGCGATTTCCCCGGGCTGCTGGCTGTTTTCGCGCTGTCAATAAAGGCGATGCCCATGCTGGGTGTGTCGACGACCATGGGCCGCTCAGCGTCTTTTTCGTCGCTGGCATAAACGGGCGGCTTGATAGGAGGGCAGTGGGATAGGCCCGCATTGAGCACAGCGGTGCGACGGGGAAAACCGAGGGGGTTCACGATGGCGAGCCGATCGGCTGTTGTCGCGACTTGGACGGGGTTGAGCTGCGTGGCCAGTTGATGGGCAACCTTTTCCAACGCCAGTTGCAGTTCAGGCTCCTGATCCTGCCACTCGGGATTGTCGAAGCCGGTGAGTGCAAATCGCTCCGCCAGTTTCTGGTATTCCTTGTACTGGTCGCGCTGTTCGGGTTGATCGTCGATGATCAGTTGCAGGCCCGAGCAGCTGACGAGGCTCTGGAGTAATAGCTCCTGTCGCCAGTAATTGATACTCGACGAAATCGGATCGGTCGGGCATTGGGTGAGGCGAGGTGAACGATATTGGTCGGCCGTAAATCGCTCGTGCATGCCCGGATCGTAGGTTTCGTCAAAGTATTCCTCCAGGGTGACGAAGCGTCCGAGCGCATGGGTGTATTGAGTAATCCTCTGAAGTTCTCGATACCAGGGGCTGGTTTGGCCAGCCCAGTGGGTAAAACAGCGAGTTGCCACGTGATCCATATCCATCGAGTCGCTAATGCTACTGGCCAAACTCAAGAAAGTCGCAGCGTTGGTCGCATCTAGCGGGGCACGCAAAATTGCATCGATGCTGACTTGTCCGTTACCCTCCCAACGCGATTTCGACTGCGTAGCCTCCGGGAATTGGCCACCGTCGAAGGTGGCGTGGAGAGCTGCACGATATCCCAGCTTATTGAGGAGTTGAGGTAAGCTGGGCGTGAGTCCGAACTGTCGTCGGGCATAAACCGTGGGACGGACGCCAGCGGTCGCTTCTAGGGCCTGGACGCTCCGGCTGATCTGGGCTCGTAACGTTTCGATCGACAGCAGCGATAGCGGCAATTCGCGGTAATCACCTCCAATGATCGATGCGTTTTGATCCGCGACCGCTGCCTGCAACGCGGATAGGGAGTCACCGGTGGTGGCGGCTAATTGATCGGCCACTTCGCCCGACATGATCAAATTGGATTTGGCAATGGTTTGAAGTTGAGAGAGGAGTGGATCGCCAAGTAAGGACGCGTCAAGCAGCGTGATGTCGATTAAGAAAACATCGACTGCATAATAATGGTCTCGCTCTTGGGCAAGGAAATCAAAACAGCTCTGGAGTTTTTCTCGTGTCGCAATTTCCTCTCCGTTCATTGCGAGTCGAGCCGCCGCGACCAGATTTTGTTCGAAAGACGTTTCCTCGACTGTCGTCGAATAACGCATCTGCCGGGTGAGCAGTTCTACCTGAAGGTAGGCGTAGCCTAGAGCCATGAAGTCATCGGCTAAGGCAGGCGGCGATGGGCCCGCATTCAATTTGGCAAGCGCCGGCTTGAGGATCGAATCCCTCTCCTGGGGGGATTCGATAAGGAGGCTATCTTGGGCGGTCAGATCGTTGACCAGACTCGGCTCGAGATCATTGGCGTAAGGTGTGGGAACAACCCAGAGGCAACCGCAGCGTTCCGAGGGCGGATCGTCGACTCGATGCCAAGTGGGCATCTTACCGATGGCTGCGATTAGTTGGGGATGCCACAAGGCGGTCCAGGAGGCCAGTAAGCTTTCAGCGGCCTCACCTTCATGATGAACCGGAAAGTCATCAAAACCATGACAACCGAGGAGAATGGCAGCTTCTTGCAAGGACATGTGTTCAATTATCGAGTTGTGGGAAGGGGCGTGAGGCGAACGCAACGAGCAGAATCTTGGTTGATTTTTCGTTGCGCTGCCGTCGATCGGGTGCAAAGTCGTCGGCACGGCACCTTTTCTGAACATCATCGAATTTCAGGATATCGGACGCAACCGTTGCCGTCGACTAGGGCTTGCCACCGTCAAAGACGCTATGTTGTTGAATCAATTCAGGTTACGACGGTTTTCCTGAGGCCGAATTGTTTGACAACGTAACCTTGTGTTCGATAGACTAGAGAGTCGGAACAGATACCGGAACAGAATCATTTCAACTTCTTGATTCCCAGTTGGACGTTCGCTCTATTTCTTGGAGCAGCGTTGACACTTAATTGCATCGCAGGGCAATCGTTCGGATTGTCTGGGAGTTTGCTATGGCAACATCGAATGCTGTATGGGGCATTGATATTGGGCAGTGTGCACTGAAGGCACTTCGTTGCAGCCTGAGTGATGATGGCGAGACGATTGTCGCGGATGCTTTTGATTACATCGAGTATCCCAAGATCCTGACACAGCCCGACGCGAACCCGGAAGAACTCGTCAAGGACGCGCTTCAGCAGTTCTTATCCAACAACTCGGTCCGCGATTCGAGGGTTGCGATTTCGGTCGCTGGTCAAAGCGGCCTGACTCGATTCATTAAATTGCCTCCAGTCGAAGCGAAAAAGATTCCTGACATCGTTAAGTACGAAGCGAAGCAGCAAATCCCCTTCTCGCTCGACGATGTGATTTGGGATTACCAGCCACTGCTCGGCGGGCTTCAAGACGAAGGCGTGGCGTTGGAAACTGAAGTCGGTCTGTTTGCGATGAAGCGTGAGCAGGTTTTTCGATCGTTGCGGCCGTTCCGTGATGCGGGTATCGAGTTGGACATCGTGCAACTTACGCCCATCTCGATCTACAATGCGGTGACCTACGGGGTGATGAAGGGCTTGCCCAATACCTCGGAATTCGACCCGGACAACCCACCGCCCTCGGTAGTGGTTATCTCCATGGGAACCGACACCACCGATCTGGTGGTCACGAACGGATTTCGTATTTGGCAACGTAGTGTGCCGATCGGCGGTAGTCACTTCACCAAGCAATTGACCAAGGAGATGAAGCTGACCTTTGCCAAGGCCGAGCATCTCAAGCGAAACGCGCGTCAGTCGGAAGATCCTAAAGCCGTTTTTCAAGCGATGCGGCCTATCTTTAATGACTTCGTCCAAGAATTGCAGCGTAGTATTGGTTACTTTCGTAGCATTGATCGAACCGCCAAAATCGAGCAAGGGGTCGTCTTGGGCAATGCCATGCGGCTCCCCGGTCTGCAGCCCTACGTGGAAAAGAATCTGGGGATTCCGATTAGAAAAGTATCGGAATATCGCCATTTAGACGGCGCCAGTGTGATTTCTACACCCAAATTCAAAGACAATTTATTGTCGTTTGCCAACGCGTACGGCCTGTGTGTCCAAGGTGTCGGCAAGGGGCGACTGTCCACCAACTTGATCCCGCGAGAATTGGTGACGGCTCGGCTCATTCGCCGCAAAAAGCCCTGGGCTTTAATCGCAATCGCCGTGTTCATGCTCGCCGTGACCTTCAATTTCCTGTTTCATTGGAATCGCTGGCGAGAGGCTCATGCTGATAACTTCAGTGCTGTGGCTCAAAAAGTACAGATGGTGGCGAGCAATAGTGGCGAATACAAGAGCCAGGATGAAACATTGCAGCAGGAATTCGATTCGCTCAAAAAAGTCGGCGACGAAGTGGTCGGCGGTGCGGACGCTCGTTTTCTAGTCGTTGAACTGATGAAAGCGTTCAACTCTTCACTGCCTCGCGACGAAACGGCCGATCCGATGGCTGTGCGAAAGGGTGGTTTTGACAAACGGCCTGAACTGTTCATTAAGTATGTCGATTCGCAGTATTTCACCGACCTGACGAACTACTTCACGCCGGATGCCAAGGACCGCTATCTTGGCTTCCTACGCGACCTGGAGTACAGCAAACAACGTGCTGCCGCACCGTCACCGGAACAGCCGATGGAAGACGGTGAAGTGTCCGACGAAGAGCAGGAAACAGATGAAGATTTCGAAGCGGAGGATACTGGCGATGAAGAATCGGGGATGATGGTTGAAGAACCCGATCTGCCAAGTTTCGCCACACCCGGATGGGTGTTTCAAGTTCATGGATTTCACTTTCACAATGATGATTTCTACAACCGAGGTGCACAGTATCTCGTCAATACGATCTTGAACGAGTTGGAAAATGGTTCGGTTGATCTTCCCTCCGGACCGGGTGGCGAAGTGACCACCTTCACGATGAAGGAACTCGGCATCCATTGTCCCTTGATCGCTCTTGAAGGACATGATGACACGGTGAATGTGCCGAATCCCGCCTATGAACCGCCGGTTGGTCAAGCAGCCAACCGAGGAGGAGGTGAGGGGCGTCGGTTTAACTTTGGGAACCAGCCGACTGATCCGAAAAAAGCTGAGTTCATCCCCGTGACTGCGCACGAGTTCACCATCCAATTTATGTGGATTGAGACGCGAGCAAGCCAGAGACTGGAAGCCAGGCAAAAGGCCGAGACGGCTGACGATCCCACCGATGACGTGGCAGGAGATTTTTGATCATGGACCAACTGAAAGAATTTTTCGGTGTCTTTAAGAGACAGCATTTCTGGTTCATCGCACCCGTATTGCTTGGGCTGGGAATTGCCGGTTGGATGATGTCATCATCAAAACTGACCACCGAGCTTGAGCAAAGCAAGCAGAAGGTCAAAAGCTACGTCGATCAAATGGCTGGAGTCAGTCGGACGGATAAGCATCCGAATCCCGAATTCCACGACGGCATGGGACAATTAATCAAAGATCGTCGTGCGAATGTCCTGCAGGCATGGGAAACCAAGTGGGAGCGACAAAAGCAAGAATTGAAGTGGCCCGAGCAATTACCGCCTGATTTTCGCCGAAAAGTCGAAGCGATGCGGCCGATCGAGAAGGTGGACCCGAAAAACAATCGTGAACAACGAATCACCTTGTCGCTTCGCCGCAGTTATGGAAATTACATTAAGAACGAGCTTCCTCGTCTGGCAGCGGAAATCGGTGCCAAGTGGCAGCCAGCGAGCAATCGTCAAGGTTCGGGAGGCGCTTCTGCATTCTCTTCCTCACGTGAGGCTGTGCGGGAACCACGCGGAAGATCGACAGCCGGTGAGGTGATTGACGAGTCGCAAATTGTGATTTGGAATCCGCAAAATCAAACGGAGATCCAAGCCCAATTCGATTGGGGGAATACACCGCCGACTACTTTTGAAATCCTCTACGCCCAAGAAGATCTCTGGGTGTTGGCCACCCTGATCGACATCATCAAGCGAACCAATGGCGACGTGCAAACTCGCTCGCAAGCTGCTGTGAAAGAGATTGGTTTTATTCAAATTGGTAGCGCCGTTGAACGTCCCGCGTTTCAAGTTCACGTGCCTCAATCCGTGGGTGGTGCCGAAGAAGGAATCGCAGACACGATTCCCGACGTTAACAACATGCCTGAAGTCAGCGGTTTGGATTCGGAACGAGGCGGATTTGACACAGAAAGCGGCGCTCCTCCTCAGCCTGATGCGCTCGCAACGTTGGTTGCTGATCGATATGTAGATATCGACTATAAGCCGATTGCGGACCTGGCTGGGCTCGAAGCTTCAGCTGCCGTGGCAAAGAGAATTCCAGTGCGGATTCGTCTCAAGATCGATCAGCGGGACGTTTACAAGTTGTTGGTTGAATGTGCCAATTCGCCACTCACACTTGAGGTTAGACAATTACGTTTTAACCCCCAAGGGGGCGCCTTGAGCGCCAACGGCGGCGGGTTCAACGGCGGCGGTCGCGAAGAGACGGCAAATTCCTTCACGAATCGAAATTCAGCAGCCAAGCAACTGGCCGGTATTGATTCGTTCGACCGAATGATCGAGATTTTTGGCATCGTCTATATCTTCAATCCCGTGGATGCATCCAAACTGGGAAATGAAGTGGACGAAGATATGACGGCATCTTTGTAAGCGGCTCAGATTCCTTTCGGAAATATGGGAAATCAGGCGATGAAGTTTAGCTTCAAGAAAAACGACGGCGGCGGCGAAAAAAAAACAAAGCCCAAAGGCAAACGCAAGTCAAGCGGCGACGGGATGGCTTCCTTGAAGACTGGCGCCGCCAATCACGGTGAAAAACTACTGCTTGGCTTCGTCGTGCTCGTCTCGCTCTACGTGATCTACGTAGGCTGGAATCGAGAGGGATTGGACTCCAGCCCTGCCCAGGTTGAGTCTGCGATCAACAATGCACGTTCCAAGATCGATTCACCCACTTGGGCTGAGGTCAAGCAAGTACGCTATCCAGAAGTCGATAAGTTTCACCGACTTGCCTCCGATGATACGCGCCCGCTCAAAGCAGAAGACTTTGCGATGAAGATGCCAATGCATCCCGTGCTGCAAGAACAGAGACAACGACGCGCTGACCCTGAACTGCTTGCCCCATTGGAACTGGAAGTTCGCCCGAGCTATGGAGCAATCGCCATTCGAGGAGATGGTGACGGGGGGCGATCAGCGATCGGCAATCTGATCGGCCAGTCGGAAGATATCCGATCGTTGCCCGATAGGGTTAGTGAGCGACTGCGCGGGCAGTCGACAGGCGGAATGGATACCGAAGCACGCTATTTCATTTCCATTACGGGACTCGTTCCCGTGAAAGCTCAGCAGGAACTTTATCGTGCCGCTTTTGGACAGGCGATTGAATACCGAATTGAACGCGATTCGCCCCAATATATCGCTCTCGATGTTGAGCGTCGTGAGCTGGATGCGAGCGGGAAACCAGGGGAATGGAATAGCTTGGATGCGCCTCGGGTTGCTCGGCTTGAGCCGCGTAAATGGGAATCGAAATCCGAAGAAGTTGCCCTGCAGGAGCACGTGATTAGCGCGTTGATGATGCCGCTGCCACCCGTTATCTTTCGCGATATTGGCGAATGGGCTGTCCATAGTAAAATTCCCCATGCCCAACTCGATCAGAGTGGATTTATTCGGGAAACGGAATCAAGAGACGATCTTCGCGATCAAGGAGCAGAAGAAGAATTTAGTCTTTTTGACTCCGAGTCCGTCTCTCGCCGGAGTGAAGGTGAAGAACGGAACGACGAAAGTAACGAAGAATTTTCTGAACGGGGTGGCGACGAGAGTGTTGTCAACCAATTGAAGGTCGAGATGGGCATGCTGCGGTTCTTTGACTTTGATGTTCAGCCAGGCAAAGTTTACGAGTATCGGGCCCGGTTGTTGCTTGAAGATCCCAACAATCCGCATGGCTTCGAGATGCCATCCGCCAGTGCATGTGAAACGGCAGTGATTATCCGCCGGCAGGCCGATCCTGACAATAATCTGCGGCAGTCTCCGTGGAGCGCATTAACGAAACCGGTTCGTGTACCCAGCGGACGCCAGGTTTTCGCAGGAAAAGTGGTGTCACCAAGTACCAGTCCCGTGTCGGCTGCTCGTGGCTTGATTGCACTCCCCAAGAAGTCAACCGATGAACCTGCGGCGCGAATGATGGGCGTCGCCTGGGACGCTGTGAACAAATACGACGTCCCGAATGTTTTGACCGTTCGACGTGGTTCGGTCGTCAATCAAGCATCCGCCGAAGTGGAAGTCATTGATCCATCCATTGCTAAGGTGCGGAAATTGCGAGATTACGACTTCAAAACGAACATCGTTGTACTTGATATTGCGGGGGGAGAGCCGCTCAAGACGAAAGGGACTTTCAGTCGCTCTGAGCTGCGAGCACCTGGAATGGTGTTGGTCATGGATGAAAACAATAACTTGTCTTTCCACAGTGAAATCGCAGATCGAGGCGATTTTGAATTCTTTGAGATCCCGCCCGACGAAGAAATGTTGCGGGAACAACAAAGGCGTTCCGAGGAGGACGAAGAGGGCGAACGTCGTGGCGGTCGGCGGGGAGATCGCGGTGGCCGAAATGATCGCGGCGGCCGAAATGATCGCGGTGGCGAGAATGATTTTTCCGAACCAGGATTTGGCGAAGACGAGGGCGATCGGCGTGATCGTCGACGTCGTTAATCTTGTTGTTTTCCCGCGTTCTATGCTCTTTCTTGCGGCTAGCGAGCTGTGCTAGCCGCCTTTCTAAGGCAGCGCCCGAGAAAGATATCTTTCTCAATTCTTTTGCTTTGCCCTTGACGCTGTTCTCTACAGCAAGTACTTAACCGCCACTCGTCGACAGACCTCATTTCCGAAACGTCGAATTTACGTTTGCTGAACAACAATTTTTGTTGTTCGCCAGTAGCTCAGGAGTGGGCTGCAGTGGCATGCTGGCACCAGTGAGAGTTCGCACGAAAACCTCGGAACGGATTTCATTTCGATTTAAGGAGCGTCGCGTTGAAGATGGACGCGAAACGAATTAGCTGCGGTGTGCTGGGAGCTTGGATGTTGATGACGACATTCAGCCAAGCACAGTCCAACAACTTGAGCCACGCATTTCAGATCTCCAAGATCTCTGTGGGGCAGTCACCAACGACCGGCAGTCGTCGGGAAGCCGATGAGCTTCTCCGGCGATCTCGTGGAGCCATGAAAGATGGAAATCTGGCTCAGGCGAGGTGGTACTTGGAGCGAGCGGAAAAGATGGACGTCAAATATGATGGCCTCTTAAAGCGATTCATCGACACGCCTGAAAAGGTGCGTCGCGATCTCGCTAAGCTTGATCCAGCGAACACGTCGTCTGCTCGGAAGACGGATTCGTCGGATGTCGACGGTGCAGTCAAACCAGAGACGGTGAAGCCAGAGACGGTGAAGCCAGAGACGGTCGACAATCAGTTGGCCTCCAAACCGTTGCCGTTGAATGCCGACGCCCAGCCGTCGCCGAATCGGTCAACGGAGTTTATTAAAAACCCGTACACGAATCCGAAGGTAGGGGCACAGCCTCCACAACCGGCTGTACCTGCTCCGTTAAAAGCTTCCCCTTGGACTGCTAAAAAACAGCAAGCCTCGCAATTGCTTTCAAGTGCACGTGCTTCGCTGAGTCGCGGTGACATTGCCTTCGCTGAGACTCAGGCCCAACGCGCTCATGCCATGCGAATTCCGGATGCGGAGTTTGGGCCGGGAGAAGCCCGACCTTGGATGGTTCTGCTTGAAGTTGATAAGGCCAAGCGACAGATGCAGAGTTCGGCTGTTGTGCCGGCTGGTGGAGTCATCGATAACGGGGGTGTTCGCCAAGCGGTAGTAGGAATCCCCGATGGTTCCCGCGTTCGTCCAGCAGCATCAGAGCCGTCTCAATTATCCAACACACGGCCGCTACCAGGCGAGCCCAATCCGTTTAACTTCCCCCTCAATGCGGACCGGGCTCCGGCAGCACGAGTGGCTCAATTTGAATCGACGGTGCAAGCGACGCCGGACAGGTCGCCTGCAGCCACACCGGCAATGAAGCTCATTCGTGAAGGTGAAGCCGCAGTGAAGAACCGGGACTTCACAACCGCACGGGACCGATTCCGAGCAGCTTGGAAGTATGAAGCGGAATTAGATCCGCAGATTCGACAACGATTACAGGATAATCTGCAGCTTTCACGAGCGGCGGGTGCCGAAAGTGTTCCGCCACCAAGTCCATTGTCGACTGGCGAGCAGGCCATGGTTCGCCGCTTTAGTTCTGAAATTGCTCGAGAACAAGTTGTCATTAACCGCCAGCTTCGCAACAGTCCTCGGGCTGCTTGGGAACAGCTGAAGACATTGCGTGCTAAGGTGAGCGATGCGGAGATTCCGGAAGATGCTCGCCGACAACTTCTGGGTCGAGTCGATCGCAGCATCGACGAAGCCGAGAAATATATTGAGCAAAACCGGGCACGTATCGAATTGGATGAAGACAACAAAGCCGTGTTGGCTGAAGTAGATCGTCGCCGCCTGCATCAGATCCAGGTCGACGATGAATTGACACGGATGGTGGACGAATTCAACAAGCTGATGGATCAAGAGCGTTTCTCAGAAGCGGTCGTGATTGCCAAACAAGCGAGAGAGTTACATCCTGAAGATCCAACAGTTGAATCGATGGCTTGGAAGAGCCGATTCGCGGAAAGATTGATGGTCGACATGTCACTCCGAAGTCGCAGCGAAGAGGGCGTCATTGGGGCCTTGATGAGCGTGTCGCAGGCAGGTATCCCCTTCGATGATCGGAATCCGATCGAATTCCCCCAGGATGGCAACGCCAAGTATTGGGAAGATTTAACGGATCGCCGACGCCGAGCGATGTCAGAAGGCTCGAGACGATTGTCGGATACGGAACTTGAAATTCAACGAGCGTTGCGCAAGAAGGTGCAGGTCGATTTCAGTGAGCAGCCGCTCGGTGAGGTTTTGACTCATCTGGGTGACCTGGTTGGCATCAGCATTTACATCGATCCCCAAGGTTTGACGGCCGAGGGAGCGTCCAGCGATATGCCGGTGACGATACGCCTGAATCAAGAAGTGCAACTGAAGAGTGCTCTGAATATCATTTTAGAGCAGTTCAGTCTGAGCTACGTGATTCAGGATGAAGTACTCAAAATTACCAGCGAGACCATCAGGGCCTCGAAGGTGTACGTCGATACCTACGATGTTGCGGATTTGGTGATTCCAATCCCGAACTTCTTACCGAGTTACAATGTGGGCTTGCCGAGTGCGATTCGCGAAGCCTACAACGCTCAAGGGTTTGGGAATTCAACGGGAGGCTACAACCAAGTTCCGTTGACGATCATGGCCAATAATCAGAATAGTGCATCAGCGTCAAATTCGGTCCTCGCGCAGATGTCCGCATCAGGAGCACTGTCGAACACCGGTGGTTCACCGCAGCCAATCGGGTTTGGCCCGGGTGGACTGGGAGGCGGTGCCCAAGCTGACTTTGACACTCTGATCGAATTGATCACGGCGACCATTGCTCCCACAACGTGGGACGAGGTGGGCGGTGAAGGCTCGATTCAAGGTTTTCCGACTAACTTGAGTCTGGTGGTCAGTCAGACTCAGGAAGTGCACCAGCAGATCGCTGATCTGCTGGAACAATTGCGACGCTTGCAAGATCTGCAGGTGACGATCGAAGTTCGATTCATCACGCTCAACGATAACTTCTTTGAGAGAATCGGCGTCGACTTTGACTTTGACATCGATGACAACACGACGGTGGTTCCAAATGATGACTCGGGACCAAGTATCGTAATTGGTTTGGATCCGCAGGGTAATCCGACTGCCGACCTCGACTTACAGTTCAGTCAAGGGAGCTTCGGAGAAGCTGTGCCTGCCTTTGGCGGTTTCAGTGCGGGAAGTGCGGCCACATTCGGTTTTGCCATCATTAGCGATATCGAAGCGTTTTTCTTGATCGAAGCAGCTCAGGGAGACCAGCGGACGAACGTCTTACAGGCTCCCAAGGTGACCTTGTTTAACGGTCAACAGGCGAGTGTGAATGACTCGAACCAACGACCGTTCGTGACGAGTGTGACGCCTGTTGTTGGTGACTTTGCCGCAGCTCAGGCTCCTATTATTGTCGTGCTTAGTGAAGGGACATCGCTGAATGTTCAAGCGGTTGTCTCCAATGATCGACGATTTGTGCGGCTCACGCTGGTGCCGTTCTTCAGCAAAATCGGTGACGTCGAGGAGTTCACCTTCGAAGGTCGACGTGTCTCGAACACGGGTACTGCGGTTGCGGATCCGACCGATCCCGATCAAACGCTCGACGACAACGCCGAAGAGATTATCGAAGGTACGACGGTGCAGTTGCCTCAATTTGCCTTTACGAGTGTGTCAACAACGGTCAGTGTGCCCGACGGAGGAACGATCTTGTTGGGCGGCATTAAACGTCTGCAAGAGGGACGAAATGAGCAGGGGGTTCCCGTGCTGAGTAAGTTCCCTTACATCAATCGACTGTTTAAAAACGTTGGCATTGGCCGTACGACTCAAAGCCTGATGATGATGGTTACCCCCAGAATTATCATTCAGGAAGAAGAGGAATCGAAATTAGGAATCGCCTTGCCGGGTAATTAATAAGGCGAGTCAAATCAAAAGAAAGGCCTGTGGCATTAATTTGCCACAGGCTTTTTTTGTTGCGCTCACGTCAGGTCGCTCGGGTAGTCGCGATCGCCTGATGAAAACCCTTGATTACCTCTTCTGCTTCGCTGCGATTTCTCTGGCTGATTGATGAAAAACGTCTCGCGGCATGTTAAGGTAGTCGCTGAAGTCCTTGGGGCTCGCTCCCGGATGGTTTGAGCGATCTTGGCGATGAAGTCGTCTGCTCAATCTTTTCTTCCTGATGTTGATGCACCGTGATTTGTCTTGCTAAAGGAGCCAACGAATGCTGCTCGCGATTCGATCGGGATTGGTGCTGTTTGTATTGGCCATTACGCCTGTTTTCGGTTTGCTTGCCGAAGATGATTCGACGAGGCCTGTTGCCGGATTGCATGAGAATCCACCCCGTCTGCATGCTCTGACCAATGCGCGTATCGTGCTTGCTCCGGGGCAAGTCCTGGAAAAGGCGACGTTGGTCATTCGTGGCATGGTGATCGAAGCGGTGGGCGTCGGCGTAGTTATTCCGATGGAGGCAGAAGTAAAAGATCTGACAGGACATACCATTTACCCCGGATTCATCGATGCGTTTTCTGAGTTGGAGGTTCCCGCGCAACCGGTCGATCGAGGTGCGGCTCATTGGAATCTGTATGTTCAAGCTCAACGAGATGCCGCGGTTGCCTATGCAAAAGATATCGGAATCAACAAGCAGCTGCGGTCACAGGGGATTACGACTCGATTGGTTGCTCCCAAGAGCGGTATTATTAAAGGCACCAGTGCGTTGGTCACCACCTCGGATGATGGGGGAGATCGATCGCTGTTAGCTGATCATGTTGCCATGCACGCAATGTTGACGGTGCCGCGATCAGGATCTCGGAAATCTTATCCGAATTCCCCGATGGGGGCTGTTGCACTTCTGAGACAGACTCTCTACGACGCGCATTGGTATCGCGAAGCCTGGCAAGTCTTTCATTCTCAGGCTGGGGTGGAAAAGCCAGAGACCAATGTTGCTTTGGAGGCTCTGCAACCCGCGATTAATGGCAACCAACTTGTGCTGCTAGCGGCTCCTGACGAACAGTATCTGCTGCGTGCAGATGCAATCGGCAAGGAATTTGGTTTGAATGTTGCCATTTTGGGATCAGGCGAAGAATATCGACGCATCAGCGATGTGCGGCAAACTCGTCGCGTGATTATTCTTCCGTTGAATTTTCCGGCGCCTCCCAATGTGGCTACCGTAGAGGCCGCTCGAGAAGTAACTCTGGAGGACTTGATGCATTGGGATCATGCACCTGAGAATGCCGCGCGGTTGCAGCAAGCTGGTATTTCTTTCGCCTTCACGAGCCACGGGCTTAAGAATAAGTCGGAGTTCCTGAGCGCAGTGCGAAAGGCTGTTCAGCGTGGGTTACCCGCCGCAGAAGCGTTGAGAGCAATGACCATCATGCCAGCACGATTGTTTGGCGTGCAAAATAAAGTTGGTTCGATTGCGGAAGGGAAACTCGCCAATTTGTGCGTGGCCGATGGCCGGCTGTTGGAAGAAAAAGCAAAGGTTATCTCAACCTGGGTCGGTGGGAAACGCTACGAAGTAACCCCCGAAGAGCCTCGTGATTTGCGAGGTACTTGGAAGGTGAAAGTTGAAGGGAGGGAACGGTCAGCCGCCTTGGATATTTCCGGGAAGCCGGCAGCATTGAAGATCAATTGGGATTCAACGCAGGAAGGGAAAAAGCCCCAGCCGCTCAAGAAAATCAAAATGCAGGATCTGCACCTGACGGCTACCCTGAATGCGGACTCCTTTGGCGAATCGGGTCTCGGGTTGTTTTCGGCGGTGGTCATGCCTGGTGCCAATCAGAGTTGGCGACTTGACGGACGCATTGTTTTGCCGAGCGGCAAGGAGATCGCTTTTGTTGCTCAGCCAGACAAGACAGAGGACAAGACAGAGGAGGTTGCTGACGAAAGCTCTGATGGGGATACCGAGGAAAAGGCGGTTGTATCAGACGACACGGTGAGTGAAGTGGATAGAGAAGCGGCGGCTGAGGCGAGTGCTGAGCAAGCCGAGCCGGAAGCTGCTGGCGAGGCGTCAATGGCGAGCTATCCCGTCAATCGGCCATTGGGCGCTTTCGGGCGACTTGAAAAACCCGAGCAACCTGCGCTGCTGGCATTGACGAACGCGACGGTTTGGAGCTGCGGTCCGCAAGGAATTGTTGAGAATGCCACATTACTTGTTCGAGCTGGTTTGATCGAGCGTATTCAGTCCCGCACAGATGCCTTACCCGATTCGGCAGTGGTGATCGACTGCACCGGCAAGCACATCTCACCAGGGATTATCGACTGCCACTCCCATATGGCGACTGATGGTGGGGTAAATGAAAGTGGTCAAGCGATCACGGCCGAAGTGCGGATCGGAGACTTTATCGATGCTCGCGACATTTCCATTTACCGGCAACTGGCGGGAGGTGTCACGACCTCGAACATCCTACATGGTTCAGCCAACCCAATTGGTGGGCAAAATCAAGTGATCAAACTTCGATGGGGTGCCACACCGGAAGAGATGAAGTTCGCGACCGCCCCGACTGGCATAAAATTCGCGTTGGGTGAAAACGTTAAGCAAAGCAATTGGGGCAGCGGTTATAACACGCGCTATCCCAAGTCCCGCATGGGCGTTGAGCAGATTGTTCGCGATGCGTTTCTCGCAGCGAGGCAGTATCGCGATCGCGGAATTGAGTGGCAAAACACTCATCGTGGTTTACCGCCTCGTCGAGATTTGGAGCTTGACGCTCTGGTTGAAATCTTGGAGGGGGAACGCTGGATTCACTGTCATAGCTATCGACAGGATGAGATTTTAGCGTTGTTGCGAACCCTTGAAATGTTTCAGATTCGGATTGGAACCTTGCAGCATATTCTTGAAGGATACAAAGTTGCAGAGGTGATGAAACGCCATGGTGCCATGGCTTCGGCATTTTCAGATTGGTGGGCATACAAGATCGAGGTTTATGATGCGATTCCATACAACGGTGCATTAATGCACGACATGGGAATTGTTGTCTCGTTCAACTCCGATGATCAAGAGTTGGCTCGCCACCTAAATCATGAGGCAGCCAAGGCAGTGAAGTATGGGGGCGTTGCGCCGGAGGATGCCTTGCAGTTTGTAACACTCAATCCGGCTAAGCAACTCAGAATCGAAGACTACGTTGGTTCCCTGGAGGCGGGGAAGCATGCCGACTTTGTCGTTTGGAGTGACTCTCCCTTGTCGACATTGAGTCGTTGCGAACAAACTTGGCTGGATGGTCGCAAGTATTTTGACATCACCGAGGATCGTTCCCAGCGAAAGAAGTGGTCGGAGATGCGGTCTTCATTGATTCAAAAAATCTTGGTTGCCGGTGAGAAGATGCAAAAGGCGAGTGACAAACAAGCTCGTGAACGTGATCTCTGGCCTCGTGTCAACATTTACTGTCGAGGTCATTTTCGTTCGAATTGACGTCGTCAGCTTTCTTATGAATTGATCGAACTATGATTACGCAAATGAGAATAGTCGGAATCATCCACGGCATCTTGTTCGGGATGGCGAGTGTGGCCTGTGCATCGCCCGAGATTCCAGGCGGAGATCAGGCTGCGCCGATTGCGATCGTCAATGCGACGATTCATCCTGTTTCTTCCGAACCCATTTCTTCTGCAACCATTCTGTTTGCAGAAGGAAAGATTGTTGCGTTGGGAGTCGACGTGCAAATTCCCGAAGATGCACAGCTCATCGATGGTGTTGGAAAGCAGGTGTATCCTGGTTTGTTCAACGCAGGTGGACAAATCGGACTCATCGAAATTAACTCGATTCGAGCGACCGATGATAGCCAAGAAGTTGGCTCGCTCAACCCTAACGCGAAGGCGCAGGTGGCTGTGAATCCAGACAGCGAAGTGATTCCTGTTACTCGTGCCAATGGTGTGCTTTTGTCTCTAGCGGTTCCTAAGGGAGGACTTTTGTCGGGCACTTCGGCCGTGTTGCAACTTGACGGTTGGACTTGGGAAGACATGACCCTGCAGGCTCCGACGGGAATGCATGTGCAATGGCCACGAATGAGCGCCCCTCATGCGAACGATAAATCGGGCGCGAATTCGCCCGATCATCTGAAAGCACTGCGAGACGTTTTCAAGGCGGCAGAAGCTTATCGGCGCGTTGCCGCAGTCAATGGCCCTGTCGATGTCCGATTGGAAGCGATGCTGCCGGTCATCAATCAAGAACTCCCACTCATTGTTCATGCAGATACGGCTCTGCAAATACAATCGGCCGTAGCATTTGCTGCGGAGCGAAACTTGAAATTGGTGATTTACGGTGGGTATGACTCGCATCATTGTGCACGGTTGTTGAAAGAAAACGATGTGCCCGTGATTCTCAGCGCCGTCTATCGTTTGCCTCGACGACGGTCCGATCCGTTTGACGCCTCCTATACTTTGCCGGAACGTTTGCGAGCTGCTGGCGTCCAATTCTGTATTGCGGGTGTCGGGCGGTTTAGCGCCGCGAGTTTGCGGAACTTGCCCTACCATGCCGCCACTGCGGTCGCCTACGGTTTGCCGAAGGATGAAGCTTTGAAAGCAATCACCCTCTACCCTGCTCAAATTCTCGGTGTTCATGAACACGTTGGGTCGTTGGAGCCTGGTAAGGATGCAACGATGATTCTCACGACCGGCAATCCTTTGGATACCGAAAGTCAAGTTGAGCGGGCGTTCATTCAAGGACGATCAGTCGACTTGAACAGCCGGCATACTCGGCTCTGGAAAAAGTATCGTATCAAATACCAGCGATTGCAGGACTGAACTGGCGATTGACGTGGGCTCCTTGGAGGGGGCGGCGTTCGAGGATCGATCCGAGCGAGTCAAGGTCAACGTCTGAAGAAAAAATCGCTTCCGTTGTTGGTGGCCGGCGTTTTTTTACTTGGTTCGGCTCGCTGCAAGCTGTTGCTGTCGTCTCTTGAGCGGCTGTCTGCTTTCACTTGTAGCATGCGAAAACATCGGAGGAATCTGTATTGACTCATCTTTGACACTCCCTTCAATCGGCTTTGCGATCATCCAGCACTTCATTGTGTCCTCGGATGACGGGAATCCTGCTGAGGAAGAGATGGAGTTCGTCTTGGCAGCTGAACCGGCTTTTGTTAATGTCCGGACTTCAGGGAGCGTCAAAGTTTTTCTAGGAGAGAGTGCTTTAAAAGGAATTCGGGCGACGAGTTGAACAACTGGCAGGGTTCTGGGTGATGCGTTTCTGGTTAAACTCTGAACTAAGTTGTTTGCTGACATGCATCGATGCATGGCGATTAATTCCTGGTCACTTGAACTCCATTACCCCATACTTGAAATCGGACAACGGTCCGAACGATTGAGCAACTGTTGTTAGTTCCAGCAAACGGTTGCTATTACACGGAGGTTGGCGTATGAGTCTCGATGGCGTGCAGGACTTGCGAGTTCACATCCGCTGGATGATCCGGCGAGATATGCCAGAGATACTGGAAATCGAGAATCGAAGTTTTGAGTTCCCGTGGTCTGAGGAAGACTTTATTCGCTGCCTACGTCAACGTAATTGTATCGGCATGGTTGCCGAACGTGACGAGCGGATTGTCGGGTTCATGATTTATGAATTGCACAAGACGCGATTGCACGTTTTGAATTTCGCGGTTCACGGTGATTTTCGTCGCAAGGGAGTGGGTGGGCAAATGACCCATAAGCTTGTTGGGAAGTTGTCCCATCAACGCCGCACTCGCATCTTGCTGGAGATTCGCGAAACGAATTTGGATGCCCAACTGTTTTTTCGCAGTTGTGGTTTTCGAGCTGTATCCGTCTTGCGGGATTTCTACGAGGACACAACGGAAGATGCCTACCTGATGGAGAGTCGTTACAAACCGACACTGCATGAAGCTTTGCAGCCAGTTAATCGGATTTCCCGGTTGGCAGGGTAGGCGAGCGATCACCAACGCTCAATTGTTGGAATCCGTTTGCTGAGACTGCAGCGTTCGAATGATTTGCTGCAGTCGCTCCATCCGTTGATTCATGGCTCGGATGTCTCCGGCCAGTTTCTTATTCTCGGCTTCTAGATCGGTACTCGTTGTGTCACCTTTCCGATCACGTTGGGGCGGCGGTAGTAGAAAGTTCAGTCCGGTGGGCATGGAGTGGATGAAAGCGTGCTGGCCGGATGCCAAGTGTTGAAGCTGAGTCGCCCATCTCTGTGTTTCTGGCGGTAGCGTGTCAATTGACTCGGGTGTGACGATCCACTCATTGCCACCTTTTCGCACTGCGATTTGAGTTCGAGTTCCAACGCGGCTGATTCGGAATTCAATGCCTAAGGGGAATTCAGGTTTTGGCGTTGGTAGTACGATGCCTGGATTCATGAATCTCAGATTGATCCCGGGGCCAAAACCGCTACTCGCTTGCTTCTCGATCCAACTCGCCATTTCCTCGGAGTTCATACCGGACGGGATTGTGTAGTTAATTGAGGTGCGGTTCGTCGGCTTTAGCTGAACATTGATGAGTGTCTCTTTTCGACGGATTTGCACAGAAAGTCGCTTGCCGTTGCTGCGCTCGACCAGCCGTCCCAATTGCTCGACCGAGGCCAACGGTGTCGCATCGACGGATACGATTTCATCTCCCGAAACAATGCCAGCGGTCGCAGCGGGCGCTTTGGGTATCACATCAGCCACAATTACTTTGAGATTGTTGGGAGTACCCGTGTTGGTGCAGCGCACACCGATCCAGTACGAGATTGGTGCCGGCATGGTGAGTTGTTCTTTTGAGAGAGGCTGTGGTAACGGAGCCTCGGTATCCTCAGCTGTCACTACTGAGACGGTAGCTAGGAGCATGATGGCAATTAGCAGCGGGGGCGTCTGAAATTGCTTAATGGATGACCAAGGCATGTTTCGCGTGCCTTCAAACAAGATGGAGCGGTTGTGTACGGTCCGGTTACGGTTGATTGGTCTGATGCTAAACGTAAAAAAATTATCTGTACCTATTGGTAACCCGTGAATTGGACATTCAGATTATCCGTTGGGACAAATGCTCCTCGTCCATCCTGGAGTTGTACGGGATGCCAGGTTCGTTCTCGTGTGACATCGTGGCCTTTACTTTCAAGAGCCTGTAGAACTTCCGATGACATTTGGTTTTGTTTGGCCAGCTGTTGGCTATCCAGATTGCCGACATTTTGTACTGGAACACTCATCGGATTCAAACCATCCCCCGTCTGATTAGGCACCCAGACAACGACTTGTTCAGCCGGATTTGTTTTGTTGTTGGGGGAAATAGCGATGTTTGAGGACGAAGGCTTGCTTGCTGGAAATTCAAATGTGCCTATGCCGTAGCCCACCGTAAGCGAGAGAAGCAGCATGGCTGCAACATTCAAAACTCTCCAAGGCGTGATTCCTGCTCGAGTTGAGAAGCGTGCCGGAGCATTCGCAAGTTGGAGGACGGATTCTTCCTTTTGTTCTTCTACGATATCTTCTTCGACTGCGGCCGCTGACCATATCGAAAACTCGTCGCGCCATGTTTGTGATTCGACATAAGCGAGTGCCATTTCTCGCCAGTGTTCTGGTTGTTGGTCGCAGGCCATCAGCAGTTCACGCTGTTCGTTTTCATTCAGCTCACCGTCGACCATGCGATCAATGATGGCATCCGTAATTTCACGATTTGACATCTTACACCTCAGTAACCTTCGCACTGGTCAATACCTGACGCATGCGTTTTCGGGCTCGGTGCAGTCGCGATTCCACTGCACTCGTTGTCATGGTCAAATGCTCGGAGATTTCCTTATAGCTCCAATTCTCTGTGTACTTCAACAAAAGTAGTTCGGCGTCGCGTGGGTGTAATTGGTCTAACGCGTCGCGCACCATTTGTCTTCTTTCATCGGCCAACAGCCAGTGGAGCGGGTTGTTGGGTTGGCGGTGCTCAGTTAGCGATATCCCACGCTCGGCATAATTTCGTTCCAGCTTCCGACGACGTCCCTGTTTTCGCCGGTACATCAACGATTGCCGAACGGCCAACTGATAGAGCCAGGCCCCTGCTTTGGAGGGGTCTGATAAGGGTGATTTTTGCTCGATGGCGGCGGAGGCGACCTCTTGGTAGATCTCGTCGATCGCTTGGGCCTCGCCACACCGGGCCATAATCACCGTGCGCAACCATCGTTGGTGCTCGGTAAGTTCCTGTTGCCAATCAATTTTTACGTCGGCAGCGACGTTCGAATTGCGGTTTTTCTGGGAACCAGTCATCGTCTGCCTAAACGTTGCCGCGAGAATGTGGATCTTGCACCAGAACTTCGGTTCTGCTGGGAAATATCACGTTATCCCTCGTGAGCGGATGGAGGGGAAGGAACGCCACCGGATGGGGCATTCTACACTTCACCCCCGTCTTCGGGGAATCGGCAGGCCCATTTTAGGTGTCTGGGCTGATTTTTAAGCGTCTGTTACGACGCAGCCCAGCAGGTTCAGTTGCCGGTCACGTAGCATCTGGATCGCCTCAGCGAGGACGCCAAGGTCGAGATCTTGCATGGAGACAACCAGCAACACCGCGTCAAAGGCCTCAGCCAGTGGGATCGCGAGAGTTGACCGAGTCGAATCTGCGTCGCAAATGACAATTTGCCCACGGCGCGTCAATGTTTGCAATAGATTTCGAATGGTTCGGCCTTCGACACTATTTTGGGTTCGTGAGATACCCGTCACATCGTCGCCGCAGGGCAGGAGGTGAATTGATCGGTTCGAGGTTGCAAGAACGAGATCTTCTGTCTGGCTTGTTTCAGTCAATACGTCGCAAACGCCTGCCTTCCCCAATGCCTCATAGCGTCGCGTCAATCCTTGCTCCGCCAAGTTTGCGTCCAGCATGACGACCTCATGTCCCTCGCGCGCCATGACCATACTTAGATGAGTCACCGTGTCGGCAATCCGTTCGCTTGGTTGGGGTGTGAGCAGCAGCAAGCTCGTGGGAAACCCATCTTCACTGCGAGCATGGATCTGGCTGAGCAGTTGTTTGAATCTCTGCTCGGTGTCTGCGTTTGTCAAACTCGCGCTAAGTTCGAGCTCGTAATCGCATGCTGTTGTTTCAACTTCGATTGCGGAGGGAGTGGGAATCGTGCTTCCCTGCCAGGCTTCCAGCTCCGTCGTTGCCGGCAGAGGTTCCACAGGATCCGAAACAAAAGCTTCAGCGAAAGCAGTATCCACTTCGGGCGAGGGAGTGGAGCAATCGGGGCGTTCAATCGCTTCCACTGGATTGTATTTCGGTTTTTGCTCAAGCTCGGGTTCGCGTGACTGGGAGTCAAGCTGGGAGTCAAGCTGGGAGTCATCGCTGTCGGTTGAGATTGTTTCAGAGGGACTCGCTTCGTCCTCTTGAAGATCGTAGAAGGGTTTGATGACAGGATGATAGGCATCGTCGTCCTCTGTCGCACCGATTGGTTCGGATGGGCTTCGCGGATTTTTCTCGTCGTCGGTTTGCAAGTTCAGATCGGCAGAGGTTGGTGTTGGTTCTGCTGCTTCCTTGAGTGGGGCGATCTCCCAGGCAACGGGTACGTCTTCACCGGTGGTATACTCTTCTTCGGAGGGCGATTGCTCGGCGGCTTGGAGGATCTGCTCCAGGGATTCAATGCTCTCGGTGATCAAGGGTTCAATGTCTCGTCCAGCAAAATCATCTGCTTCATCTGCCGACTGAGTGTCTTCCGCATTAGGGCCCGGATTCAGATTCGAGACGTGATCTCGTCCAGCATCGCGATGGGCGCCGTGTTGAAGTTCAGGTTTTGGTGGTTCGAAAGGATTGGGGTCGTTCGAATCTGAAATCGGTGCCTTTGGGTTTGGGTCAGAGTCAAGCGGTAAGGCGGGCGTCGTTTCGACGCTTTCATCGCATTCCACTTCGGAGCAAGGCGGCTGGGCAGGTGTTTGCGAATTCGTTGATGGCTCTTGATTGAATGCAGCAAGGTCGTACGGTTCTGGTGTCTCCCCTGACTCAGGAGACTGCTCGGTTTTGCCGCAATCGGTGTCGGTTGTGGATTGAGCAGCGGTGGTCTGTGGAATGGTGGTGTCTTTGATGTCGGGCTGGTGATGTGGAGGGGTTGCTGCTTCCGCAGGCTCTTCGTTTTCGACTTCTGCATTTGCTGAAGTCCCCGGCAATAAGGGCGACTCAACTACCCCGGGTTGGGCGGTTTGATCGCTGTCGGTCGCCGGGATGTTGAAGTCTTCTTCGTCAAAAGGAAGCAGGCTGGGTAGGCCGTCACCCGTCTCTTGATCGTTTTCCGGTGAAATGGGTGGTTCTATTTCGAGACTTGGTTTTGCTGCGATTGGTTCGCCGGAGGTGATCTGGTGAATCGGTTTTGTCTCGGCATTTGCTTCTTCTGCAGACGCTTTGGTTTTCGTTACGGCAGGCTTGTCTGTTACTTTCGGCGTTGCATCGGCTTGATGCGGGACGCTTGCGGGGAATGCTCCGCTTTGTTCCAGTTTACGCAGTGCGTCTACGGTCAAACTCATTGCCTTACCTCGATACAAACGCTTTCCGAGCAAAGAATGCGCCAGCGAAATGGTTTACCGCTGGGCGAGTCGCAATCGAGTGAACAGATTTCGATAGCCATCGCGATCTGTTTTCGTTGACTCCTGACCGATGTCAGAGTTTTGTTCTGTTGGGGATGGTGCCGCAAGCGATGTGGTTTCTGGAGATGGACTGTCGTCGTCTTCTGAGTTTTCCAATTTCGGCCAGTTTGTCGCTTCGGTGGGTTTGCGATTGGCCTCGAAGTTGTGTGCTGATACGGGATGATCGAATTCGCTCATGAAGTTTGCTGGGGCACTACCGGTCGGTTCCGGTTCGATCAGCACCTCGACATCGCCTGCGAACGCGTCTGTCTCTGGTTCGGCTTCGAAGTCACGTACCGACGGCAAAGCAAAGGAGATAATTTCGGGATCGCTGTTTTCCAGATCATCATCTTGTCGATCGTTTTCGGGATCGTTGGGTTTAGAATCAATCGTCGCGGTTGGAATCGCTTGACGCAGTTTTTGGCTCAAATGTTCGGCAATCTCAAGACTCTCATCGCAGCTAACGGGGCGATGTTGTTCAGCGAGAATGCTGGGCATCAGGTAGTCATCGACGACCAGTTCCTCTTCCTCGAAGGGCTCATTGAATGGATCGATAGTTGTGGGGGCGTCATGGAAGATCAATTCAATCTCGGGACGGCCGATCGGCTTGAGGTCCATTTGCGTATCGTCGGTTTGCGGATCCCAATTTGTATCGGATGAAATTGAAGGGACAACTTCTTCGACTTCCGGCAACGTTTCGGCTTCTTCTTCCGGCAACGTTTCGGCTTCTTCCGGCAACGTCATTTCCGTTTGCACTTCAAATGCTTTTGCTGAGGTGCTGCAACTATCTTCCTCGGAGAATGTGTTGAGGGAATCATCCAGTTGGCCGAACTCGACGATGTTTGGTAGCGGTTCAGAATCTGAGGATTGGAATCCTGAATGGCTGGGTGCTGGTAGTTGCTGTAGGTCCGCCCAGGCATCCGATATGTGATGACAATCAAGGCGGCTCAAATCGTTGATCGCACCCAAAAACAAGGCATGGCCGCACAGTTGATTAATAAGCCTGGGGATGCCCTCTGTCGCTTGGCTGATGGATTGGATCGCATCATCCGAGAAAATACTGGCGGGCTCACCACCGCTCTCGAGAATCTGTTGGTGAACGTATTGCTTCACTTCTTCTGGAGTCAACGCTTCCAGGTAAAAGCGACCGGCGAGCCGTTGGTTGAACGATTCGAGTCGCGGATGAGCGAACTTTTCCTCCAATCGTCGATTGCCGAACAAGGTCAGGTGAATTAGCGTTCGACCGTCTGACGTTAGATTGGTCATCGTCCGCAATTCATCGAGCAAGGCCATGCTGAGATTTTCTGCCTCATCGACTACTAATACGATGCCGTGAGGGCAGGCATCTCGATTCGTAACATGATCGATTACAGCCAGTCTCGCTTCGCACTCATCCAGGTCGCGATAAGGCAAGCCTAGTTCGTAGAGCATCATCTGTAGCAGCGCGAGGCGGGAAGCTAAGCGAGCGTTCGGCAGTCGCACAACCCGACACCGATGTCGAAAAGATTCGGAGATCAGTTGACTCAACAGTGTCTTTCCGATTCCGACGGGGCCAACGACGATTGCTGGCCCATTCTCCCGCTCGATTAATCGCACTAACGACTCGCGAGCGTTCTCGATGGTCGCGGCTGGAAAGTAATGTTCTGGATTGGGAGCGCTCGCAAACGGTTGTCGTTGCAGATTGAAATGCGCTTCAAACATCGGTTCATCTGTTTTCTGCCTGGAACCCGATCGGTCCTTCAAATCGGCGTTTGTCGTTGGTGGAGTTTGGATCTGCTGGGCAACTGAAAATGCATTCACGAGTTGGCTCCATAACCAAGCGGAGGAGTTGGATCGACCGAATCGTTCCTGGAATCGGGTCGGAGGTCTGCTATCACTCCAATTTTTCCGAGTTGGGGTGAACGGTCCTGACGCGATGAATATGCTCGACGCGGAACCTCCGGATCATTCGTAACAATCGGCAAACTTTCCCGGTCTCTTCAGCGGAATGAGAAAGCAAAGTCGGTTCCGAAAGAATCTGTTTGAATTGCCGAGGTTTCTTGCTGTCGAAGACGCCCCGGTCATTGCTAGCGACTTGTCGTCTGATGACGGCCGCGGACGAATCGGTGAGGAATGCGCGCTCAGGTCGAATGACTTTTGCTCAATGGCGGGGCCAGAAGTTCCGCATCGTCTCGGCATATGTCTGAAGCGGACTGCCAAGTAGTTCGGCTGTCGAGGTAGAGTTTGTCGTCGATGCAAATACCATCAGCAGAAAGGCGACAGCGACAACTGCCTCTGCAAGCATCACGGTGACTCGCAGCGGCGTATTCGATGCTTTTTGATTGCGAGTTGGGTTATTTGACGGGAAGACGGACCCCAAGGTTGGTAAGCCAGTCGAACTCTCGATCTGGTCGACGGTCACGCTTTCTTTTTCGATTGCCCGGTTTCTTGGGTAGATCAGTGTGATTGCGCCGAGGCAAAGTGCAATGGCTCCGATCTTTAACAATCCGTTTCGATTAATCGGTGATTCGATACTGGATTCGATTGACACCACTGCGGCGGTTTGATCACCGATCGACGCGGCGTGGGAAAGTTCACGAGCCAGAACTCCGGCAATATTGGCGCTCAACTGACGGTTTTCGTCTCGGATCTGAATGGTCGTGAGGCGTTCTTTGCCATCGGGGGTTTCGGTCGTGGAGAAATCCGTCAGCGATCGTAAGCTTTCGACCTCAGGAACGACGAATCCAGTGGGATGGGTGGCTGCGACCTGATCGATTGCCAGTTGCAAGTTGTCGCTCACAACAGACTTGACACGACCCGTTTCCAGGGGAACGTGTTGAACGATGGCGGAGGCTTTCCAGACTTTATGTTGTGACTGAATCCAGGGAACCGCAATCAGGATTGTCGCGAGTCCGGTCACCAACAGGGTGTAAGCTCGCCCAGGCAGTCGTTTGGGTCGCATTGGCTGCTTGCTCGTGTCTTGGTTGCTCATGGGCCGCCCTAACTGATTCTAGAAAACGATAGCAATGCGGGCAGTCTACTATGTAGAACTGTCAGAATCGTCATCGTCGATTCTTCTTCGCGACTTTAACGCTCATGGGTCTGTTTTGGCTTGCTGCTGCTGCCAGCGTTGGTCTCTCGCAGATTTGTCAGGACCGATTCGAAGGTGGCAAAATTGCTGCGGGGGAGGAGGTTTCGAGCGGATTGCCCTTGGGTTCGGCAATGCAATTCGTGGAAATTACCTGGCCCGATCGGCCAGGTAAGGAAAAAGCTTGCGGGATGCTTGCATGCCTAGTACGATTTCGCCAGTGTGAAGCGACAATGAGTTGAAGGGCAACAGCGGATTGGATCGCGAATTTTTGGACGAGGGACTTGTCTCGGAATCAGGGTTTCGCGAAATCCTTGATTGCACTGCGGTGTTTGCGTTGCTTGGCCTGTGGTGAACGGTGGTATGAATGAACTCGAGATCTGATGACGCTGACTCAACTGCGTCTGCGACGCTGAAGTTGCAAGAGAAACGTCTGATTGGTTACATGCAGGGATTGGATCTCCGCCAAGAGCTGCTGGGATTGCTGGAGAAAGGCTATCCTGAAATCGTTGTTGACATGGCGAGTGTCGAACTGATTTCGAGTTCGATTATCGGAACACTGGTGGGTTTGGAGCGTGACTTTCGATTGCGCGACGTATCTTTAGTGCTAACCCAGATTCAACCGCCTGTGCATAAGATCCTGACCACGACAGGTGTCATTGGCCTGTTCAAAATTCGCGACAAATAGCGTCGAAGGGGTGATTAATTGTTCGCTACGGGCAGCTCATTGTGAGCCAAGACCTTTTGTCGGCTTCTATCGATACACTTTTGCTGACCGGAAATAGAGCTTCTGGTAGACTGAGAAACGGGGCGCGTGTGGACGGGGTTGTCACACCGCGGACTCTGAAGGCGACAATTCTCAACTCAAATCTCGACCGAGGCTCGTTGTACGAACGTACGAACTGCCGCGCGTGGCTGTAGGATCTTTGATGGTACGCATATCTTTCATGTTCGTTTTTGTGGGAATGGCAACACCCGCATGTATGGCCATTCCTTTCGATGATTTGTTGGATTCCTATGGGGTACTAGAAACAGTCGCGGGCACTGGTTTGATACGAGAAAAAACGGTCAACGGTTGGCGATCTGAGATGGAAGGTGGGTCGGCAACGGAAGCAGAGCTTTCACGGCCGCACATGACCATGGCAGATGCATCAGGCAACCTTTACATTGCCGACAAAGACGCCCATGCGATCCGTTTAGTGACTCCTGATGGTGCCATTCATACGATTGCTGGGACAAATCTGGCGGGCTACAACGGTGACGGATTTGGCGTCGACACTCAGCTCAATGCGCCCAACGGTTTGTTTACTTTTCCAGATGGAACGACCTATATTCTCGACGTTGGCAATAGCCTGGTTCGCAAGTTGGGAACAGACGGTGCTCTCACGACAGTTTTTGAGGATCCTTTTGGAATACAGATAGGTCGTGGTTTATGGGTGAGCCCGGATGAGTCCAAAATCTTCTATTCCTCCGCAAGTGAAGTTCGGATGTGGCAGGCCGATGAGGGCGTTTCGATCTATGCGGACGGATTCATTGTGTTGGGCAACCTTGCAGTCGATCCCGCAGATAAAGAGCTTGTTGTCACTGATCGTGATGGGCATGGGGTTTACAAAGTTTACTCGGATGGGAGTCGCGATTTAATTGCCGGAAATGAAACAACGTCAGGCGGCGGTGATGGGCAACTGGCGACCAAGACGGGACTCAAGGAGGTGCGTGGCATCGCGTTTCATCCGGAGGGTGGCTATCTATTAGCGACGCATGACGATGGGCAAATCTGGTTTGTTGATGATGATGATCGGATTCATTTACTAATTGACGGTGACGACGACGGTACGCATGCGGGAGATGGTTTGCCACTGGATACAGTCGGGCGAAAGATCAGTGAACCACGTGCCGTCACGTTATCACCGACTGGGGATTTGATTATTACGGAGCACGATGCGGGCTATATCCGTTTTGTTCGTGCCAATCGCCCAATTGGAGTCGAGGGCGATTTCAACCGGAATGGATTTCTGGATGTCGAGGATATTGATCTGCTATCCGTTGAGGTTCGTGCTGGCCGTCAGACCACTCGTTTTGATTTGAATTCGGATCAGATTGTTGACGGTCAAGATCGAAGTGTATGGGTTGATGATTTGAAGCGTACCTATTTTGGTGATTCCGATCTGGACGGCCAATTCAACAGCCGAGACCTGGTGCAGATTTTTCAAGCGGGGCAGTTTGAAGACGGTTTTCAACTCAATTCCAACTGGCAGTCAGGCGATTGGAACGGTGACGGTGACTTCACGAGTAGTGATTTTGTCATCGCTTTTCAAGCTGGCGGTTACGAAAAGGGCCCACGCCCAGCACGCTTGGCTGTTCCTGAGCCGAACTCTATTTTGCTGCTGCTAGTCGCTGGTTTAGCGAGTGTTTTTCGACGTGCCTTCTGCGGCACGTTTCAAACTCGCCCCGAGGGCTAAATACCAAAATGTCTGAACCGCAGTCGATTTTTTCTGGGAACGCGGCGGAAGATGTGGAGATTTAGTTTGCCTTTGGACGGGGACTGTTCTTACATTGATAACCCACGTATCGTGTTGGAAGTTGTTACAGTACGTAGCCAGGTGACTGCACCATGAATGATCGAATTGCTTCCGTTTCAGACCCAGCCCGCATTGATGAACACCAGGAACGGATCGAGGGAGATACAAATCGTTCTCCTCTGCGATCAGAGTACCAGCAGCAAAATTTAGATGCAGCGACGCATCAGATTTTAGACGAGGACGCGGAGTATTTTTTGCACCAGTCCCTGTCAACGCCCTGTATTGATGCACTCGTGGAAGCAGAGGGCATCTATCTGCATGACGTGGCTGGGCGAAAGATCATGGATTTTCATGGAAATGGCGTCCATCAGCTTGGATTTCGGCATCCGCGGGTCATGCAAGCTGTCAAAGATCAGTTGGAAGTTTTACCCTTTTGCACGCGTCGCTACACAAATCCCGTTGCGGTTGCTTTGGCAAAAAAACTGCGGGAGATTGCGCCGGGTAATTTGGATAAAGTGCTCTTCGCACCGGGTGGAACCAGTGCCATGGGGATGGCCATGAAGCTCGCCCGTATTGCCACAGGGCGCTACAAGACGATTTCCATGTGGGGTTCCTTTCACGGCGCTTCCTTGGACGTTATTTCGGTTGGCGGACAGGCCTTGTTCAGCGACGGATTGGGCCCTTTGCTTCCGGGAGCTGTCCACATTCGTCCACCTGTTTCCGAGGACTGTCCCTTCGGATGTGAAAAGACATGTAATGCGGCATGTGCTGAATATGTGAGGCACATTATGCAAAACGAAGGACAGATTGCTGCCGTCATTGCTGAACCGATTCGTTGGTCGACGGTCACGATTCCTCCTGCGGAGTACTGGCAACGTATCCGGAAATTCTGTGACGATCACGGGGCTTTGCTCATTTTCGATGAGATTGGAAGCGGCCTGGGACGTACGGGGCGAATGTTCGCTTTCGAATATTTTGGCGTTCAGCCCGACATCGTCGTGTTAGGAAAAGGTTTCGGTGGTGGCATTATGCCACTGGCTGGGATTATCGCGCGACGCGATCTGGATGTGGCCGGTGACCGCGCGATCGGCCATTATACCCATGAGAAAAATCCGGTGAGTTGTGCGGCTGGGCTCGCGACGATTGAAACGATCGTCGATGACAATCTGGTCGAGCGGGCCGTGGAGTTGGGGCAGTTGGCATTGGACGAATTGTCCCAATTGAAGGGAAAGCATGCGTGCATCCGCGATGTTCGCGGGGCTGGACTTCTGATCGGTGTTGAATTGCAGGACCATCCGGATTTTGGTTCGTCTGTCCAGCTCGCTGAAAAAATAATGTACGCTTCGATGGCCCGAGGCCTTAGCTTCAAGGTGTCTGCGGGGAACGTGCTAACGCTTGTTCCACCTCTCGTGATCAGCGTCGAAGAACTCAAAGCTGCGATTCAGATCATCGATGAATGTCTGACGGACTTGAAGAAATAGCCAGTTTGGCTTTTTCTTTGTTCGCTTTTTTTGCTCTTCGATCAAAAAAAAGAAAGCCTACTTTCGTCTTGTTTCCGTGTAGATCGCATGATTCGAAGCTGATTTCTATTCCTCTATTCGAATCGGCCATTTTTGCTAATGCTGATCGTTTGACAAGACTCTGCTGTGACATAGGTTTCCAGTGGAGAGAAAGTCGAATTCGTAGATCATGCAGTGGTGCGATGTTCGACCCGTTGTTTAACCGCTCTTCCAAATGTGCGTATCACTCGCATGGTTGTGTTCGATTTCACTGTATGGCTGCAACAGTCGTACTGTCAATGTGAGTCGATCCCGGCAGTTTGGATCGGTGCACTGTATGGAAATCGAACCATGGTTTATTTGACTTCGTGTCAACACGCTTTGGCGTGTTCGACCAAAATGAAATCGAGAGGAACTTCATGAAAAGTCTTGCCAGAAAAGTACGACGCTTTTTAGTTTCAGAAGACGGTCCAACTGCGGTCGAATACGCCGTGATGCTGGCCCTTATCGTCATCGTTTGCTTGACCGCAATTCAAGCAATCGGTACGAATGCAAAGACGACCTTCCAGGAGGTTGCTGATCAAATAAGCACCGGTACCTAAGGTCGCTGGTCACCGATTCTGAGCTGAGATAATCCCCCACGGCGCGTCTGCGCCCTGGGGGTTTTTCTTGCACGATAGGCTGTTCTTGTCGGAAGAAAAGCTCAGGCGATTCGGGATGCTGCCAGTCGAGGAACGTTCAATGTACTCCGCGATTCCTGCAGACGCGTTGCAATCAGTGTTTGAAATACTGTGCTACATTTTCAGCGCGGGAGCGGTGTTGATTAGCTTCTTAGTAACCTTGCGCTGAGTCGAAAACAAATTTAGTATCCACGGGGGAATCCAATATGTCAGCGTTCTTGGAAGGTGTTGCTCAAAATTGGCACGTATGGGTCGTTTCCATCATTCTCGTGGTGGCGGCCGTCATCGATGGTATCAAGTTGAAGGTGCCCAACTGGATCACCTTTCCGATGATTATCACCGGTTGGGTGTATAGCGTTTGGGCGGCGCCTTCACTCGGTATGACTTGGTACGAGGGGCTGGGGTGGAGTCTGATGGGTACCATCGTTGGGCTCGGTTTATTACTCCCTGCTTACGCAATCGGTGGTATGGGGGCAGGCGATGTCAAGTTGTTAGCAGGGATCGGTGCTTGGATGCACGCGACGCACACCGCTTACGCCTTTGTGATTTCCGCGTTTGTGGGAGCATTGCTAGCGATTTTGATGGTCTGGTATCGCAAGGCCTGGGCGAAACATCGAAATCAGTTCTGGCTGATTTACAATGAAATTATGACCGTCCGCGATCCCAACAAGCTGAGTCAACTTGCTGCAGAACGCAAAAGTTCGATGTTGCTTTTGCCGTATGGGATCCCGATTGCGATAGGGACAATCGTTTATTTTGCCTGGATGAATATGCTCGTTTGAACCTTTTCAGGCGATTGATCTCAGACCAAAATTTGGTGTTATATTTGAAATGGGGAGTCGGGGTAAAGTAAGGCAACTTTACTGTTAGGCTTTTGGAAACTGGACAAGCTATGCCAATCCTCCCGACAAGTACGACGAGGCGCCACCGACTCCGACACTGCGTGGGTGGTTCTGATACTTCGTACTTGACGTACTGACCATTCAGGTAGTCATGAGGGTTTCCTGCACCATCGCAAGCCAACCACCTCGAGTACGAAACCTAGAAAGGTGAACCTGTTATGCGTCCCAAATCCATGATTCTGATCGTTGTTGCTCTTGGCTGCGGGCTGATCGCTTCGATCGGTATCAGCCAAGTCATGGAGAATCGAGAAGTCAGCAGTCCGATTCCAATTCTGAAAGAGACCATTTACGTGGCCGTTCGTGATGTTCCTTTGGGGCAAGTCATGAACGCGCAAATGGTGAAGATGGAAGATTGGCCCCAAGACTCGATTCCTGAGGGCGCCATTAAAAGGCTTGAAGACATCGAGGGTAAACGCCCGTTGACCCGTTTGTATCCGGGAGAGCCCATTTTGAGTGCAAAGTTGGTGGATGCCAACAAATTTTTGGGGGCGTCCGACAAGATTCCAATGGGGATGCGGGTGGTGTCGGTGAAGGTTACCGTCGACAGTTCCGCGTCCGGTTTGTTGAACCCAGGTGATCGAGTTGACGTTTTGGTTTACCTGAGACGAGGCAAGGGAATTCTTTTCACGACAACGCGGACCATCATGAAGAACGTCACCGTTTTTGCCGTCAATGCTGTAACGCAGAGAGAGGTTGATGATACGGGTGCGGTGATACAAGCCAAGACTGTTTCTCTGCTCGTGACGCCGAGCCAGGTGGAAAAAATCATGTTGGCGAGTGAATTGGGTCGGATCAAACTTTCGTTGCGACGTTCGGATGATGATCTTGAGGACGAGGCGAGCGGTGCCACGATTGCGGATCTAGACCAAGGAGTGGGGGGAACATCGCAAACCACCGTTGTTGCGAAAGAAGAGCCGACCGGAATTACGAATTATCTACAGGAAATAACGACGCCGAAGGAGTCTGTGCCGGCGCCCGTCAGTCAGGTGTGGCAAATGCACATCCACACGCCACAAGATATCATGGTGTACAACTGGGACGATCGAGATGCGTTACCGCGTGAACTTGTCGAGCCGAGTTCGAAAGCAGATACCAGTTCACCTCCCAGCATTGAGGTTTGGAGCGATTCAGCCAGCAAGGCGGATGTCTCGGACGATTCGACGACAGCTGAAGTCGAATCAACGGACGATTCGTTCGACACGAATTTTGAAGACGTTCCCGAATAGCGTCATTGACCGAATTGGGCCTTTTTGAGTTCAGTTCGACTAACATTGAAGATCGTTGCTAACGCAAGGACGCAGGCATGGTCAAATCGTTACGATATTTCGCCGACATTCTGTTAATACTCCCCGTGATGCTGGTGGCCGTTTCGGTTCTCCAGGCCCAAACAGACGGGACGCAAGTCGAATTCAGGATCTCCAAGCCAGATCAGAATTTGGAGATGGTGGTCAACACCAGTCGCATTCTTAGCTTGGATAAGGAAGTTCCACGTGCGATGGTGAACAACCCCAGCATTGTTCGGGTTGTACCATTATCACCAAACAAAGTGCAACTTTCTGCAACGAAGCCTGGTGTCACTCAGGTTAACCTCTGGGACGAAGACGGCAACCTTTACACCGTCAATCTAATCATTATCGGTGATGCCCAGGAACTGGAAATGCTGTTGCGATCGGAGTTCCCGCAGGCATCGCTGCGGGTGCGACCTCTCGCCACCGCCGTCGTGTTGTCGGGACGAGTCGACCGTGCGGAGGATGTAAGTCGAATCGTTCATATGGCGGAGGACTACTACCCAAAAGTGATCAACAATGTGACCCTCGGTGGTGTTCAGCAAGTGTTGTTGAATGTCAAGGTGATGGAAGTCTCCAGGACCAAGCTCCGGGCGTTAGGGTTTGACTGGGTTAATATTGGTAGTAGCGATGTCATTGTGCAAAGCGTAGCAGGGGTGCTTGGTGACGTGTCATCGAATACGTCTCTGGTTCCAGATACGGGTGGCTCGACAATCCGTTTTGGTCTCATTGGGAACAATAATGCGTTTTTCGGTTTCCTAGAGGCTTTGAGCGAAAATAACTTGTCGAAGATTCTCGCCGAACCCATGCTGACGACGGTGAGTGGTCGTCCGGCCAGCTTCAATTCCGGTGGAGAATTTCCGATCTTGGTGCCCCAAAGTCTGGGGACAATTGGTATCGAATACAAGCAGTTCGGTACGCGAGTTGATTTCGTTCCAATCGTGTTAGGAAACGGGGCGATTCGTTTGGAAGTGCGTCCCCAGGTTAGCGAGCTGGACAACGCCAATGGGGTCACCTTGCCTGGTACGGGCAATCGAGTGCCCGCCTTGCGGACTCGTTGGGCAGACACGGCTGTCGAGATGAGAGCCGGACAAACGTTGGCCCTAGCGGGACTAATTCAAACACGTATCGAAGCTCAAAGACGAGGGATTCCATGGTTAGCCGATTTGCCTTGGGCGGGTGCCGCATTTCGTCGTGTTGAGGAAGTAAAGAACGAGATCGAACTGGTGGTCACGGTGCGTCCGGAGCTTGTTGACGCGCTTGATCCTCACGAAGCGCCGAGTTGTTTGCCCGGAACGCAGACGACGAGCCCGCGAGACACGGAGTTGTACGGTCGTGGTTACATCGAGGTGCCCCGTTGTTGTCCTGATGGGAGCTGCCCGAGCTGTCAAGCGAGCGGAATTCCAGCCCCGGCGGAGACGATTCTCGAGGGTCCAATCGATCCATCGCCCGAAAACTCTGCCACGCCTCTACCCGATTTGAATCAGGGCAGCTCATTCTCGCCGCGCCAATACTCGCCAGCAAGGGCAAAGCAACAGCAGCTGTCTTCGAAGGTGATCGCCGCTTCGGCATCTGTTCCGGTTCGAGGCCCCAACAAGCAGTCTGTCTTGCCAGGGCAAAGGCCGACCCAGCAAGATCCCGGTTTGTTCGGACGAGTCGGGTATGACGTTGTCGAGTTCCAAAAGTAAATAATGGACGGTAGTGTTCCTGTTAACGTCATTGGTTTGAAGTCGTGGTCTGAACGCTAGGTCAATAAATTATGGGTAAAGTGCTGCGTTTAGCGATCGTCGATCCGGACGACACCAGTCGTGAGTCGCTCAAAAAGCTCTTGCTGAGTATGGACTCGGTTTGGCTGGAGGCGGAATGTTCTCGCTACGAATATTTCACCGATGTTGTCGATCAAAGCAATCCCGACGTGGGTGTTGTGACCATTGATGAGGATCCCGACAAAGCGATTCGGTTGATCGAAAGCCTGCGAACATCCACAAGCTGCAGTGTGGTGGTTATCAGCAGTTCGAACGATGGGGCACTCATTCTTCAGGCGATGCGTGCCGGAGCGAAAGAGTTTTTAACGCAACCGTTGTCGGTGGGAGAGCTCATCGCAGCCTTTGACCGTATCAGTGACCAACATGCGGGTACGGGCGACGCAAAAACAAACGGTTGTCTGTGTTTGAGTGTCGCCGGTGGTAGCGGAGGAGTGGGCTCAACGAGCCTCACCGTGAACCTTGGTTGTGCGCTTGCGGCCGACGAAGCAAATTCCGTTGCATTGGTTGATCTCGACATGTCACTTGGAGACGCAGATGTATTCCTGGATACCATCCCGGACTATACGATTGCCGATGTGGCTCAAAACGTTTCACGAATGGATTTTGCTCTGCTTAAAAAATCGATGACGAAACATTCGTCAGGGTTATATCTGCTGCCGAGGCCGGTGCAGCTACAGGATGCGTCCATTGTGAATCCGGAAGATTTCCGACGAGTACTAGGGTTGTTGAAAGCCAGTTTCACACACGTGCTGTTAGACCTTTCCAAAGCGTACAGCGCGTTGGATATGGCGGCACTCGAAGAATCCAGCGTTGTGCTGTTGGTTACTCAATTAGATCTGCCCTGTTTGCGCAACGTGGTGCGTTTGATGGTGTCGTTTGACGAAGTAGAAGGGCTGAAAGAAAAGACCCGAATTGTTGTGAATCGCGTGGGATTGGATGCTGGCCAAATCGGATTGAAGAAAGCTCAGGAAACGATTGGCCGCGATATTTTTTGGCAGATTCCCAACGATTATCGCACCATGGTCGAGATGCGCAACAATGGTGTACCCTTACTGCAGCAGTTTCCCAAGGCTGCCATCACGCAGGCAATTTCTTCGCTGTCGCGCGTGCTCGCTGATGATGGAATCGAGAATCTACCAGTTGGGAAGTCGACCCCTCAGGGGGGGTGGCTCGGTTTCTGGAAAAGTAAGAGCGGTGCAAAGAGCGACGGTTAGGTCCTTATAAATCGAATATTCGGTTTTCGTTTCCGCTTTCAGAGCTTTTCTGAAATTTGTCTCGCCTTGACGCGGTAGGCGTTCGTGTCAGTGGGTTTTTCTGCAAATCCAACCAGTCTTCTTTCTGGAAAATTTGGCTCAGATGCCAGTTCTGTCTTTCGTCGTGAGCTATGTTTGCGAGGGCGAGGTGTGCCTTGTGGCAGTACCGTTTGCCCACTCTTTGCTGATAGATGCCGGCGATTTTGTCCCTATGCGGTCAATGGTTGAATAGATGGGAGTGGTTGATGAAAACAATTGGTGCCAGTTCGAGACTACAGGACTCATCTAAGAACGAAGTATTTGAAGGGCTGAAGCGAAGCATCCACAGTAAGCTGGTTGACAAGCTGGATCTCAATAAGGTGGGGGAGCTGGAGGGAGATACACTTCGACGTGAGATTCGCTTGGTTGTCGAACACCTTTGCGACACGCAAGACACGTTACTCAATCGAAATGAACGCGAGCGACTAATCGACGAGGTCCTCGATGAAACATTTGGTTTGGGACCGTTGGAACTGTTATTGAAAGACCCGAAGGTCTGCGACATTCTGATCAATGGTCCCCGTGACGTGTTTGTTGAACGTTTTGGGAAAATAGAGCGGACGAACGTCGAGTTTCGTGACAATGCTCACTTGATGCAAATCATTGATCGTATTGTGTCCAAGGTGGGACGCCGAGTCGATGAAACGTGCCCAATGGTTGATGCCCGTTTGACTGACGGCTCGCGTGTCAATGCGATCATTCCGCCTCTGGCTTTGGATGGCGCTGCGGTCTCGATTCGCCGCTTTGGTACGAATCCGCTTAAGTTGGAGGACCTTTTGAATTTTAAGGCCTTCACCCCGGAAATGGTGATGTTACTGGAGGGTGCGATCAAGGCGCGGCTTAATGTCGTGATCTCCGGCGGGACGGGATCTGGAAAAACCACGATGCTCAACACGCTGTCGAGCTTTATATCGAATAGTGACCGTATTATCACGATCGAAGACGCAGCCGAAATTCAGCTGCAACAGGAACATGTGGTTCGTCTTGAAACTCGTCCGCCAAATATCGAAGGCAAGGGATCGGTGACCGCTACCGATTTGGTTAAGAACGCGCTTCGAATGCGGCCCGAGCGAATCATTATTGGTGAGTGTCGCGGTCCTGAGACGCTCGACATGTTACAAGCGATGAACACCGGTCATGAAGGGTCCATGACCACCCTGCATGCCAATACGCCACGAGATGGCGTGGCACGTATGGAAACGATGATCATGATGGCGGGCTTCGAATTGCCAATCAAAGCGATGCGGCAACAAATCGCGAGTGCCGTCGACATCATTATTCAAGCTAGCCGGCTACAAGGTGGGAAACGCCGGGTGACCCACATTACCGAGGTGGTCGGCATGGAGCAAGATACTGTTGTGATGCAGGATATTTATCGATACATCCAGGATGGCATTGACGAAGCGGGAGCGGCAAAAGGTCGCTTTGTGTCCACCGGTATTCGACCCAATTTTATGCCGCGGCTTGAGTCCGTCGGAATCAAGTTGCCAGGTAGTGCGTTCCGCGAACGAGTGATGTTAAACGACTGACGATCCTACGAAGAGAAGCCAAGTATCAACTCACTGAGCGAATAAAATGTCAATCACGATTTTGGTTATCATCTCAGCATTTGTCGGAGTTGCCGCTCTGGTTGGCGGTCTCGCATCTTTAGTGAATGGTGCAACGGAAAGCATCGCCGAAGATCGACTCGGTGTTTTGACCGGCAAGGTGAAGAAGGGCAATGTCGAGCAGGACGCGACTGTGGTCTCCAGACCGCTCGACGATATGCCGAATGCGGTCGAGGAGATGGTCGCGAAGTTTCTGAACCTGACGCTGTTTTTGGAGCAAGCCAATATTAATTTCACGCCCAGCAAATTTCTGCTGATTGTGGGGGCGCTCGCAGGCGCTGGCGCGTTTGTTGTGCTCGTCGCTGGCTTGTCCCCGTTGTTCGCTCCGCTCGCAGCTCTCGCTCTGGCCAGTCTGCCGTTTGTGTACGCAGTTTTCGCACGGAAGATGCGTAAAAAAGCATTTGCGAAACAGTTACCCGAAGCGCTTGAACTGATTGCTCGCGCTTTGCGTTCCGGCCACAGTCTCGGAGCTGGATTCCAGTTGGTTGCATCAGAAATGCAAGATCCAATCTCAACCGAGTTCCGGCGTTGTTACGAGGAACAGAATCTTGGTATTCCCATGAATGATGCTTTGGATTCGCTGGCCAATCGTGTGCCAAATCTGGACTTGCGATTCTTTGCGACGGCTGTCATTTTGCAGCGACAGACAGGTGGTGACCTCGCTGAGATCCTCGATAAGATCGGCTATTTAATCCGTGAGCGTTTCAAGATTTGGGGGCAAGTGCAGGCGTTGACCGGAGAAGGGCGGCTGTCGGGAATCGTCTTGTTGGCCCTACCTCCCGCTCTCTTCGCGGTCATGTTGAGGCTCAATTACGGCTACATCATGTTGTTGTTTGAAGATCCGATGGGAAAACAAATGCTTGCCTTTGCCATCGTAATGCAGCTTGTCGGGGCAATCGTTATCAAGAAGATCGTCAATATTAAAGTTTAGGCCCAACTCGAAATACAGGTCCGTGTACCTTCACGACTTTAAGGGACCATCGCTATGTTGTTTGCAATCGTTGACTCCACCTTCACGATCTCCGCTGCGATTTTTGTCGCGTTTTCTACTGGGGCGTGGTGGCTGATGGACCTAATCGCATCGCGAAACACACGAGCCACTGAACGTCTGAGTGAACTTCATGACCCACGGAGGCGAACGAGTGAAAAAAATCCCGAGAATCGATCTGAAAAAGTTGTGAACGTCCTGAAAAAAGCGTCTCCGGCATTGGCGAAACCGTTGCAGCCCAAAACCGAAGGTGAGCAAGATAAGCTGAAATTGAGACTCGCACATGCTGGGTTTCGTAATGAGACTGCCCCCGGCTTTTTCCTCTCCATGAAATTCGTCGGACTGATCGGCGGATTCGTTTTAGCTGGCGGGTCAGTGTTGTTCACCGGTGTTAGTCAAGCCGTGCTGATGCGGGTCGTCGCCTGTGGGGGAGTCCTGTTTTACCTGCCTGATGGGATCGTTTGGCTTCTGAGTCGGCGACGAAAGCAAGCCATTTTTCTTAGCCTGCCCGATGCGCTTGATTTGATGGTCGTTTGTGTCGAAGCTGGTTTGGGCTTGGATCAGGCCATGCGTAAGGTTGCTGAAGAAATGACCAAATCACATCGAGTCATTGCCGAAGAATTCGCCATCTGCAATTTCCAACTCCAAATGGGGAAGACCCGCCGTGAGGTGTTGCAAGATCTTGGGAACCGGACTGGAGTTGATGATCTGCGTGCGTTAGCTGCTGTGTTGATTCAAGCTGAAAAATTCGGTGCAAGCGTAGGGCAGGCGTTGCGTGTGCAAAGTGACTCGATGCGTACGAGGCGACGTCAACTGGCGGAAGAAAAAGCAGCAAAAACGGCTGTGCAGCTAATCTTTCCGTTGGTGCTCTTTATTTTTCCGGGGATCTTTGTCGTGTTGGTGGGACCCGCAGCCATCACGATGGTGCGAGAAATGTTCCCCGCGATGAATGGCGGGTAGTCGATCGAACGCAGCCGATTGGCAATGGAGGTTGACTCATGAAAGAGTCTGACTGCGTAAAATTGAGCGGTTATGAGAGTGAATGGTGTTAGCACCATTTGGTTCACGGTAGGACTTCTTCGGCGGCGATACTTAAGGTTAGAGATCGATAGCCCACGCTAGCAGCTCGTTGATGAAACAGGGATTCGTCAGCCTCCTGGGAATGACTCTTGCAGCGAGAGTCGTGGGAGACCTTAAGGGAAAACGTTTTCCCAATGCAGATGGAGATGCATAATATGCCGCGAGTCAGGATCGCTTTATTGACGGGCCTCGCCCTTCTGATCACATTCTCATCAGTCGAAGCTGGCTGGCACGAATTCTGGCATCGGGTTCACACCGATTTCCATCGAAATAACTGCTGGCCAGAGCCGTTTACGACAATTGATCGTCGCGCAGTGCGAGCGCCTTTTCACGCGATGGTGCGGAATGGCTGGCGCCTGCAAAACACGCTTGGAGCAGCCTATTTTCATCATGAGACCAACGTGTTGAACGATGCGGGTAAACGAAAGCTTTACTGGATCCTGGCCAACTCACCAGAACAGTTTAAGACGGTCTACGTCTACCAGTCTTATGATTCTGAGATTTCCGAAAAACGACTCGACTCCGTTCAACAGACGCTGGCGCAATTGCTGCCGGATCAAGCGATGCCGTCAGTGCTACCATCGTTGGCCGAGCCCGTGGGGGCGTCAGCTGATTATGTCGATCAGGTCGACCGCAAAATGCGTTCGACGATCCCAAATCCCCGTCTACCGTCCTTCCAAGCTGCAGGCGGTTTGAGTGGCGGGTAAGCGCAAAAACGGCTATTGATGAGAGCATCAGCCCGCCTGGCGATCACGCCGGGCGGGCTTTTTTCTTTGGTTTCCTCCCGCTCAGATTGGGCGCCTGCGAGCAACGCTCTTGACCGCTATCGTCGTTAAAGTCGCCGCATCTCTCAGAATTCAACTCAAGCGATCCCTTTGGCAAGTCGATGCTGAGTATACGATGTGCGGTGTTTCAATCACGGGCGCGTCTGTTGTAGGTACTCCGGCGCGATGCCGCATGAACAGGGAGGTTGGTCGTGGCTCTCAAACAATGGAAACGAACTGCAGTCGTCTTGTTGGGGGTTAGCCTCGTTGGTTGTAAATCTGGGACGGACAAAACGCCTGTTCGCATGGATTCGTTCTTGAACCGGCAGAGTTCGTCGGCTGGGGCTGCTGCCGGATCGGGCGATCTTCAAGCCATGTCGCCGCAAAGCGTTGCCGCTCTTAAGACGGCGGGAAACGGCGGGCAAACGTCATTTGGGAAAGTCACCGCGGTAATGAAAGATGCGTTGACCATTGATCCCAGGGTGAGCCAATCGGCCGATCCAACTGACTTGGCCCACGATCCGGGGGAATTGCAACCCAAATTGTACCTATCCGCAGCGGCTCTTTATGAGCAGGCGGGGGATTTGGAATCCGCGGCTGAAAAATACGAACAACTACTTGTGATTGATTCGACCCACCGTGAAGGGCTTGTTGGTTACGGGAGATTGAAGCATCGGCAAGGTGATTTAGACGGAGCGATTGAAGTTTATCGCTTGGCGGCAACACAGTATGGTGATGATCCGATTGTTTTGAATGATCTTGGCTTGTGCTTAGCGCGGTCAGGTCGTTCCCAGGAAGCTGTTGAGAGTCTACAAGCCGCTATTCAATTAAAACCCGAGAGCTTGTTGTATCGGAACAATTTGGCTGCCGTGCTCGTCGAAGCAGACCGTTCGAACGAGGCCGTGACCGCGCTAGAGCAGTCGTATGGGCCAGCGGTTGCCCACTACAATGTGGCTTATCTTTTGAAGCAACAGGGCAAAGGGCAAGATGCCATCGTCCATTTTAACGAAGCGTTGAGGCTCAATCCGTCAATGCAACCTGCTCGCATCATGCTCGACCAGATGGCGCCGCAAATCGGAACGCTGCCGCAACATCTCCAACGTCCGTCCGCAGGAGATAAACTACGAACCAGCAGTCGATCGCCAGCCCGCCGACCAGGATCGGTACCCATTTCAGAGCCCCGAGTTGATCCTGGGACGGATGCTGCGATGACTCCATCCAATGATTTGACTCGACTTGGATCACGGATTTCGTCTCCGTCGGAGGTCATGCCCAGCGTTGCGATCGAGCACCTGAAGCCGGTCCAAGCGGTAATCGTACCGGCCGAAGCGGAAAAAGTTCCGTCGTTCGTAACGCAGGCAACTTTTGCACAGCCGTTATCGCCAAAGATTCGTCAGCCTGAGACGGTGGCGACGAAAGCTGTTGAACATCGGATTCGGATTCCGCTTTCGCGGAAAACGAAATCAAAAGAATCCAGTTTGGTTCCGCCTTCACCGTCCGAGCTGAAATCGCAGCGGTTGCCCGAATTCTTGCCCGTACAGGATGATTGAACGGCCGCTGCAGAATCAATTCTTCAGGTCATCTATGCGTTGCTGTAACGCTTTCATGATGATCGGGCCGACTTCGGGGCCACAACTGTTGATCTCGCCGTATTGGGATTTCTGACGACCGTATGCATAGGGTGCCAGTTGGTCCCATTGCCGCTTCGGAATGATGTATCCAATTTCGTCGTTTGCGAGCCCGATTAGCATCCATGGAGATGAGCCCATCATCGCTTTCAGAGGCCGTTCGAGGGCCGCATCGGGATAGTCGACGTTGGGTTCCACTGGGATCTGATATTTGCCGTAAACGAGCTCTGGATAAATCTCGCCCGGAACGCAGGCTACTTTGAGTTCGCCAAGGCCCAGGCATGCGACTTCGGTGGCGATGGCGAGCGAATTCTTGAGGGGAAGTCGACCGAGCGGTTGGTTGGCGTCGTTGAAGTCACCTGTCCATGAGACTCCGGGGCGTTGTAGAACGCCCACCAGTCGTGCAGTTCGGTAGAGCTGATTTTGTAAAGGGATTGCCACGCTTTGTTGCGAAATTCTCAAGGGTGTCAATTGAATCGGTTCGGCTGCCTTGGTTGCCCGCATGGCTAACTTGGCGACTGCTTTGCCATATTGTTTCGCGTAGTGAAAGTTTCCCCGTTGAAGCGGTTGCCCCTGTTCATTTCTGATTCCATCAGCCGGTGGTGCCATCAGCCCACCAACTTCTCCGGAGAAGTAGGCAACCGGGCAGTTGTATGCCTTCTCGAGGACTGCGATCGTTATCGCTGGAAAGTCGGCTGTGATCAGCGTGTTTTTCGAGCCGAGTGCCTCCGGGTGGCAGCTCCATACGACTAACAGGCCGACATTCTGTGAGGGATCCGTCACTCGTGTAAACTTTAAAACTCGGAGGGTGGCTGCTTTGACTTCTGGCTTGCGGCTGTCGCCAACGAGAGTTGGATCAGTGGCCGCTCCAAACGTGGCATACACGGGTACGGCTTTTGACGCCGCCGCTTGAGTTACTGCCACGATTTTGTCCACGAGCGATTCAAGATAGGCTTCGTCGACACCGCGGTGAAAGGGTGATTTGCCCCAAAGTCCAATCGTATCAGGTCCCTCATGGTTGTGTGTGCTGCTCACCATGACGTAGTCAAAGTCAGGTAGCTGCTGCCGGATTCGTTTCACCGTTGGTAGCTGCAATCCGACGACATCGACCGTTACCCATGCGATCTTCTTTGAGCCCTCTTGGAAGACAACACTTGTCGCTCGCAGTGGGTCATGGATCCCCGTTGCTTGGCGCCCCCACCCGTAGCCTGCCAGCCAAACCGGATGGTTGGTTCGAATGCTGGGGGTGATGTCGATTGACTCGATGCCAACTTGGAGCGGGCCTGCGGGTGGCTGCATTGGCTCCGCAGCAAGAGTGCGGTTTGCAGAAAGCAGGACCAAGTTCATGCTGATCGCCAGGACAAAAATCGTCGTTTGGCCTATTTGTGCCAGACGGATTCGCTTCAGGTGATGAAAATTAAGCTTCATGACGTCTTTGCCGTGTGTGTAGCGAACTGGCCTGCCAATGGCTGTGTTTCGGAAAAGAAGCCCTCACCGTGACACCCTATCCACCGTGACACCCTATCGGCTTCGTCTGGGAAAATCACCAGCAATGTAGATGATCGTGGCCTGCAGCAGCTTGTCGCCGCTCCTCAATCTGCATTAGAATCTGAGATCTTTAAGTTGCAACCCTCACGTTCTTCAGCCGAGTGGGATCTCACAAGATGAATAGTTTAGTACGCGTACAGCTTTCGATCATGATGTTTCTCCAGTTTTTTGTCTGGGGAGCTTGGTACGTGACTGCTCCGAACTATCTCAGCACCATTGGTTTTGATGCGGGGAACGTGGGCGACACCTTTACCGTTGGACCTATCGCGGGCCTAATTACGCCGCTCCTGGTTGGGCTGATTGCCGATCGATTCTTGTCGGCTCAAAAGGTTTTGGGGATTCTGCATTTGCTCGGGGGGGTCATTATGTTTGGCGCAATCACCGTCATGCAGCAAGAATCGCCGTCGCCCGGACTTCTGAATTGGGGGTTCTTTCTCGGCTACATGCTCACTTACTATCCCACACTCGCCCTCACAAACACGATTGCGATGAAGAACATGAGCGATCCGGAAAAAGATTTTCCGGGAATTCGTGTGCTGGGAACGATCGGCTGGATCGCAGCTGGCCTCGTGCTCACCTTCGCAAACCTCGAAACCAATGTTGGCATGTTTTACTTGGCTGCCGGTACCGCGATCGTACTCGGATTGTTCAGCTTCACACTTCCGGATACGCCACCCGTGAAAGGTGAACCGGTAAGCATCAGCCAGTTATTTGGTTTGGACGCTTTTGCACTTTTCAAGGATCGATCGTACTTTGTATTTATCATTTGTTCGATGTTGATCTGCATTCCGCTTGCCTTTTATTACCAGATTGCAAGTCGAGTTGTGGAATTGACGCAGCTACCAATCGGCTTGACGATGTCCTACGGACAAATGTCAGAAATCTTTTTCATGCTTGTTATGCCGCTATTTTTCGCTCGCCTAGGGGTGAAGTGGATGTTGGCAGTCGGCATGTTGGCATGGGTCGTTCGCTATGCCTTGTTTGCGATTGGAGCTCCTGATGAAATCCGTTGGATGATCATCCTCGGTGTGGTGCTGCACGGCATCTGCTACGACTTCTTTTTCGTCACCGGACAAATCTATACGGACAAAAAGGCTCCAAAACCGATTCGTGCTCAAGCTCAAGGTTTGTTGGTGATGCTGACGCTGGGGCTTGGCATGATGATTGGTGCACAGATTGCCGCTTCGGTTGAGGCAACGAACACGCCTGCTAAGGCGATTAGCCTTAACGAGCAAGTTGTTGAGAAAACGAAAGAGTATGCTTCGTTAGAAGAGGCGATCGGAACGGGGACTGCGGAGCCTGGACAACTCGATGCACTCAACAAGGAAAAGAATGACTTGCGTCACCAGGCTTTGGCCGCCATGCAGTGGAAATCGTTATGGGCATTTCCAGCGATTTTTGCCGCTGTCATCCTCGTTGTTTTCGTGATCGCCTTTCACGACAATTCGGACAAGGATTCCACGGCCGAGAGCGCCTAATCAAGAGTGCCGATATTTTCTGCTCAGTGGACGGCTTTCTGACGCTCCGCGGTTCGAGTAACTGTCCAGGCATTTCGCTGAGCGAATTCGTGAGAAAAAGCTGTATTTCTCGTGCTAGATCCTGCCGGTTGCGGCAACATTTTCTTCACTGCTAGCCGAGCGGAAGAAGTTCTGCCGCCTTTTGGCTGCAAAACGGGAGCGAGGCCTGTCGATTTCGATAGATGGCCGTTATTTCAGTCGACCTCGATGATGTGAAGCGGGTGTCGCTCGTTGTAAATTGCTTGTATGTATCGACTTCCGTTCTTTCGTTTGGCAGGATTGGGCAGTGGGTACGGTTTTGGCCTCCTACTGCCTACGATAGCATTTGAAGCGTTTTGCATCGTTGTGGGGTGGCTCATCCGCTTGTCAAACCGACGAAAAGGGTAAGCATTGGACGCACGTTGCACGACCGCTTTAATTTACGAGGCCCCAAACTGGCCAATCATTCAATCGAACGTAACGATCGATTGAACTTGTGAACGAAAGTTGCCAGGATTTCGTATCAACTGCAACTCGTTTCACGAGAACCAGTTTGGGAGCCTCCTACTCGTCGGGTATGGAGAGAGAGGAAAAAGATGAGAAGAAAAAACATTGTGATTGCTTTGGTTCCATTGTCTCTGATTGCCGCTGTTCTAATCCAATCTGCGGTTAGTAATCCTCGAACATCCACTTCTGAGGTTCGGGCGGTCGATCATGCTGAAAGCATGTCAACTGCCTTCCGAAATGCGGCGGATGCGGTGCTACCGACGGTTGTGAAGATCAAGTCAGTGGCGACCTCGCAAAACGTCGTGCGACGTGGCTCCGGCCGCCCTGATCGAATCCCTGAAGGCTTTCGCGGCTTTGAAGACTTTTTCGGACCCGAGGGTTTTTCGAATCCTGAACAATTTGAACGTGCTCCTCGTCGGCAAGGTACGGGGTCCGGCATCGTGATTCAGGAGTCGGGTTTAGTGCTCACCAACAATCACGTTGTGGAAGGGGCCGATGTTGTTACAGTCGAGTTGCCTGATGGAAGAGAGTACACCGCCGAGAACATCCGCACGGATCCGCAAACGGATCTCGCGATTCTGAGAATCAAAGGAGCAGGGAAGCTGAAGGCGGCTAAACTCGGCAATTCGGATAGGACACGTATCGGTGACTGGGTGTTGGCAGTTGGTAATCCGTTCGAATTAGAGGCATCCGTCAGCGCTGGAATCATCAGTGCCAAGGGGCGGTCCCTAGGTTCTGCTCAACGCGCCAGTTTCTTGCAGACCGATGCAGCAATCAACCCCGGGAACTCGGGTGGTCCACTGGTCAACTTGCGCGGCGAAGTCGTTGGTATCAACACGGCTATTGCTTCTTCGTCAGGTGGCTATCAGGGGATCGGGTTTGCCATTCCGATCAATCTTGCGAAATGGGTGGCCAAACAATTGGTCAGTAGCGGCACGGTCAGTCGAGCGTGGTTAGGTGTCAGCATCAGTCCCGTGACTCAAGAGTCAGCTGAGACACTGAACATTGATCCGCGAACACCGGGTGTTGTTGTTCAGCAAGTTGGCGAAGACACGCCTGCAGAGCGAGCAGGTGTCCGACCAGGTGATGTGATCACGCATTTCGGTGACAAGTCGGTTGCCGGACCGGCCGAATTACAGCGAGCGGTCGAACGAGCACCGCTTGGTACCAGCGAGACCTTACGAGTTTTACGTCGAGGAAAACGGGTCAATCTAAAGGTGGAAGCCGAGGCATTGCCAGATCAAATCGCATCCACCGGCCGACAAGATCGATCGCCGCAGGAAGACAATATTGTCGAAGATGCATCGCTTGGTATTCGTGTCTCGGACGTGACTGCTGACCTTGCCAACAAGATGAAGCTGAACACGGAGGACGGTGTGGTCGTCGTTGACGTTGCATCTGGAAGTGTCGCAGCTGAAAGTGGCGTCGCTCGCGGAATGTTGATTTTGGAGATTGATGGAGCTGAGGTCGATTCATCACGTCAATTCCAAGAGTCGGTAGGGAAGGGCGATCTGGACAAAGGAATTACCTTGACAGTCAAAGTACCAGGCGTTGGTACGCGTTTTCTGATCCTCAAAAACCGATAAGTTGTTTTTCTTCTCTCGTCGCTGCTGCCTGCTATGCAGGCGGCGGCGTTTTTTGCGCGCTGACCTGAAAAGTAGTATATTCGCCGCAACGGGCTGAACTGAATCTGCAAAAGCAAGCGATGGCGTGCGGGGCGCATATTCACGTGCCTGCCGGAGCAACGCCCAAGGATGGACTCTCGGCCGGTGTGGCGATGGCAACCGCTTTGGCGTCTCTCTATTCCCACCAGCTCGTTCGCGATGACATGGCGATGACCGGCGAGATTACCTTGAGTGGTTGAGTTTTTCCCGTGGGTGGCATCAAGGAAAAGGTGCTGGCGGCACATCGGGCTGGCATGAAACGGGTGATCTTGCCTGAGGCGAATCGAGCGGACTTGGAGGAGCTGCCCAACCAAGTTCGAGACGAGTTGCAATTTGTTTGTAGTAGCGGAGTATGTCGAGCAGGTTGTGACGGCAGTGATTCCACATTTGGCCAATCACTTTACTAACGTCTGATCGAACCTATCCTGTTGCCGACTTGGTTGCTGCTGCCATGATTTTTTGTTCGGAGGCCTCCGCACGATCGAACTCGCCTGTCAAACGTCCCTCAGCAAGCACGAGGATGCGATCGCAGACGGTGAGCAGTTCCGGTAATTCACTCGAGGTTAAGATGATTGCGATGCCTTCATTGCACAGTTGGTTCATCAGTCGGTAGAGTTCGGATTTAGCTCCCACATCAACGCCTCGCGTGGGATCGTCAAGGAGCAAGATCTTTGGGCGAGTCAGCAACCATCGGCCGATAATTGTTTTTTGCTGGTTTCCGCCACTCAAGCTTGTGATGGGGGACTCCGGACCTGCGGTCTTGACCGACAATCGGCTAATCATCTCGCTGACCAACTGCGATTCACGACCACGTCGAACGATACCGCCGCTTACGGTTTCTTCGAGCGTGCAAATGCTGATGTTTTCACGAACGCACATCTGAGCGAAAAGGCCCAGTCGTTTTCGATCTTCGGTAACCATCGCCACGCCCGCTCGTTTGGCTTCGTTGGGGTTGCGGAATCGGACTTGTCGGTCATCGACAAAAACTTGACCACTGGGGGCCTCGTTCGTGGCCCCAAATAAGCATTCCAGCAACTCGGTTCGACCGGCACCCATTAGCCCGGCGATGCCCACGATTTCACCTTGCCGCAATTCAAAGGAAATGTCTTTGAGGCGCCATGCACGCGCATGTCCCGGCCAAGGCAATGAAAGTCCTCGAACCTCTAAGATGATATCGCCCGGGTTGCGCACATCGCCAAGATCTATGTCATCGATGTCACGGCCCACCATCAGATTGGTCACTTCTCGCGGGGAAGTTGCGCCGCGGTCAAGTGTTTTGACGAGTTCGCCGTCTCTCAAAATCGTGATTCGATCCGATAGCCGAAAGACCTCGTCCATTTTGTGCGATATATAGAGGATTGTTACTCCGTCACGCCGTAACTTATCGATGACGCGATACAGTCGCTCGACTTCCGATTCCGTCAATGCGCTTGTTGGTTCGTCCATGATGAGAATGTCTGAACTCAGAGATAATGCCTTGGCAATTTCCAGCAACTGCTGGTCTCCCACCCTCAGTGATCCGGCCAGCGCCTGAGGGTGGACATTACATTCCAAGCGTTTCAGGAGGCTTTGCGTCTCGTCGTTCATTAACTTGTGGTTGAGCAAGCCCAGTGAAGACGTGTGTTCGCGGCCGAGAAACACGTTGGCCGCTGCGGAGAGTTCCTCCACGAGGTTGAGCTCTTGGTGGATGATGCTGACGCCCTTCGATTCGGCATCTCGCGTGCCGCGGAATTGTACGGGCTGATTGTGGATAGAAATTTTCCCTTCATAGTCCGTGATGACCCCAGAGAGAATCTTCATCAGAGTACTCTTGCCAGCTCCATTTTCGCCGCAAATCGAATGCAATTCGCCCGAGCGGATGTCGATCGATACATTCGAGAGCGCGACCACCCCCGGGTAGCGTTTGGTCACATTCTGAATCGAGATGATCGAGGTTGAAGTCACCTGACTAGGCCCTCTTGGTTCGTGCCATTTCCACGATCTTTTGGGCGGATAGAATCGCCGCGACCGAGAGACCAGTGACGACACCGACTGTGATTCCCTGATTCTTTTGGGTCATCACAAAGATAACTGTTCCCACCAACAAGGCCAGGATCGGAATAGTGATGATTCCAAGAACTCCCGGGAAGAAATCTTTTTTTACCCCCGAGCTTTGGCGGCGAAGCTCATTAAATGCAACTGCCAGGACAACCAGAAAGCCAACGATCATACCTTGGTAATCGTCTGATCCCGCTCTGACAATCTTGGCGACAGCGTCAATGACTAATCGCAGGAAGAGCACGCCAAGCATGACGCCGGGGATCAGGCCGACACCTCCTTGTAGACTGCAGCCGCCCACGACTGCCGCCGCGATCGCATTTAGTTCGTAGCCGACCGCAAGTGTCGATGGATTGGCGGAACCGACCTTCGCTGTATAGAGTACACCTGCGATTGCCGCGGTCACGGAACCAATGCAGTAAGCGAGCCACTTCAATAGGTCAGTACGAATACCGCTAAGACGTGCAGCCTCCTCGTTGCCTCCCATGGCGTAAAGGTGACGTCCGACAACTGTAGCATTCATTAAGAACCAACAGGCGATACCAAGGACGATGAAGATCAGCAGAGCCACCCACCATTCGCTCAAATAGGCGAACGTTGCGTCGTCGGCTCGAACGGTTGTGACTTGATTGCCTAATTGAGCGGTGACGGCTTGGTTTAGGATTTTGGCAAGGCTACGGAGGCCAACAAGCGAGGCTAGCGTGGCCACGAAGGGAGGTAATCGGATGATGGTAATCAGCCAAGTATGTACCGTGCCAACCATCAGACCAGCGGACATCGTGAGAAGAATGGCGACGCTCACAATCGTCAGTCCGACGTCTGTTGCGTCAGGTAGCATGTCATCGCCTTTGGGCGCGAGCACCAACATCACAAGACCGCAAATGGATCCAGCGAACACGATCATTGATCCGCTGGAAAGATCGATACCGCCAGAGATGATGACGATGGCCGCTCCCAGCGCGAAAATGCCGAGTAACGCCGTTTGATGCAGAATGTCTTTTAGGTTTCGCGTCGGTTCGTTGAGATAATCAGCGGTTCCGTGGAACAATAAATTTGCACCGATCGTACCAATGACGACCAGAACGAGGGCGATCACAAGACCCAGTTCGTTACGGTATCGCTTTGCGAAACTTGTCGAAACTTGTTGCGTTTCTGTATCGCTGCTCATGAGCCGACTACGAACCTGTTAGGTCCCGTTCTTTCATCCATTCACGAAACTCGGTATACGTGAAATACTTGGTCTCGGGATTAAACATTTCGGGGGTCAGCGGCGAGCCATTATCAGGTACGACGACGCGAAGTTCCGTCGTGTAGATGTCATCGCCTTCGCTCTTGAATTTCTGTGTTTCAGAGTCGTAGCCCGGAAACATCGAAGCGATCTTTTCGTGGTCGTCTTCGACAAGAGCCTTCATCAATTCTGTCCCGAGGTAACCCATCTGATAAGGGTTTTGCACGACCATCGCATCGATCTCACCAGCTTCGAGATCTTTTAACGCTAGCGGTGCGGCATCGAACACAACGATCGTGGTCTTGTCACGAATGTTGCGTTCATCGACGACCCGCACGATCGCGTGGGCATTGTAGGCCCAGATGCCAACCAGTGTATCCAGGTCAGGGTTGTTGTTCAGGGCCGCTTTGACATTTTCCTGTGCTTGATTCTCGTCACCACCGTCTGCCAAGCTGTCGCGACTCACGAATTTATCACCAGCACCTTCGCCAAATCCATTAATTCTTTCGATCGCATTGGCTACCGTTTTGAGTCCGACGAAGGTTGCGTATTTGCCACCGTCGGGGCGAATGCCTTTTGCTGCTTTTCCGAGCTCTTGTCCGCCAATCACATTGTTGGTTCCGAGATAGGCAAATCGGCTTGACTTGTCGTCCATGTCGGAATCAATCGTGATGACTTTTACCCCTTTGTCTCGCAAGTTCTTCATCTCGTCGACAATCCGCGGATTCTTGGCGTCAACTGATGAGATGGCGATTGCAGCAATTCCTGATTGAGTCACATACTGTTTGAGCTTGTTGATCTGTGCCTCTTCCGAGAAGTCGCCTTTGTCCAAGACCGCTTCGAGATTAGATTCAGAAAGCTTGAGGTCGTCCGCTGCCTTGTTCATCCCTTTTCGCATTGCGTCCCAAAATGGGTCATCGCCATTGGTGAGAAGAATCAGTCGTTGAGTATCCGGCGAGTTGCCGATTTGTGCCGACTTATTGCAACCCGTGGACGCGGCCAAGCTGATGAGTGCCAGCGCAAGCGTCAACGCCAAATGGTTTCGAACTGTCGTAGCCACCATGCGAACCATCCTTTGGAATTTTTGCCAGCGTACTGGACCCCCGTCGCAGTCTGCGAAGGCAGATTGATTTGAAAAGAGCCCTAATTTTAAGTGCGGCGAGCAACGCATACAAGTAGTTGCCAGCATGCCACTTTTCGGCAGCTATCGCCGATCAAGCAAACTTGTTTCAACTCTTTCCCCCGAAGAACCGATCCAATTAGTAAGTTCCCACCTCACGCCTGCTCGAACAATGCGTCCTTCCATGAGCAACTTTTCTAAAACTTCGTCTGAATCCGCGTCCGGACCATTTCGGGCAGCCGATCTGGCACCCAACAAACTGTTGGGGAACTGGCAGTTAGAGAATATCGTCTCGGCCGGCCCTTTTACGAATGTTTATTTTGCCCGTCCTCTCGGCTGTCCGCCGTCTTGGCCCGCCGATTATGTCGTCAAGGTTCTCAACCCGAAGCATACGACCGACCCGGTGGCGGTGAATGCCTTGCGACGTGAGGCAGAAGTTGGTCGTCACAGCTCGCATCCGAATTTGGTGCCCATTCTTGAGGCTCAGTTCAATGAGGGGCGTCCCCACCTCGTAATGCCCCGACTCGGTGGAGCAGCCTTGAACGCCGCGATAAGCGGAATTGGACAGTTGGCTGTCTCCCAGGCGCTTTGGATTTCCCGGCAAGTCGCTCAGGCCTTGAGGCACTTACATGCGAAAGGTTGGGTGCATGCGGATGTTAAGCCTGCCAACATGGTGGTGTCTGAGGACGGCCACGCGACCTTGATTGATCTTGGATCGACTTTACGGCCGGACGAGTCGATCTTTGCTTGGCAACGTCCGGTGGTTGGGACTTTGAAATACGTCGCGCCGGAACTCTTAATCTCCGCGACGCAAACGAATCCTTCGAGCGACATTTACAGTCTGGGCATTTCTCTTTTTGAAATGCTCGCTGGACACCCTCCGTTTGCGACGAATGAACCGGAAGAGCTTGTCGAGGCTCACTTAAGTCACGCGGCTCCAGATGTGGTTGACTTGCGAACGGATGTTCCAGATCGAGTTGGCCGTCTGTTGCGGGGGATGCTCGCGAAAGATCCGCTTCGTCGTCCGCAGTCGGCCGATGAGGTGGTTAATCAACTTGCTTCACTCGAGATTGAAACACTTGACTCTCGATTTGATCAGGGGAGACCTACGGCGGTTCATGCTCCAAATCGAGTCCGTTGTCGATCGAACGATGTTCCGTCGATTGAGCCATCTTGACCGAATCAGTGATCTATTCGATCGGTAGGCCCCGATAACTTCGGTCCAAGATATCCATCGGGTGGAGCAATCGAAGTGGTTGTCCTTCGATGCGAGCCTCTTTCGCAATCTGTAACAAACAGCCTGCGTTTGCGGTAATCACCAAACTCGCCTTGGTGGAGAGTATATTCGCCAGCTTTCGTTGGGCGAGTTGCCCGGCCATTTCCGGCTCTGTTAGGTTGTAGGTTCCCGCTGCTCCGCAGCACAGTTCACTTTCTGGCAGAGGGACCAGTTCCAAGCCGGGGACGTGATTGAGTAATCGTCGAGGCGCTTCACGAATCTGTTGGGCATGTGCTAAATGACAGGCGTCGTGGTAGGTCGCCCGTTGGCGTATTTCACCCTTGGGTGGGATCAGGCCTAGTTCGTCGAGGAATTCGTGGACGTCTTTGGTTTTTGCCGCGAATGCGGCTCTTTCCGGTTGGTTCGAATCTCGCCAGTGCAGCCCGTAATCTTTCAGCATGGATCCACAACCAGCCACATTGACGATGATCGCGTCATAATCGTCCGGTGGGATCGCTCGGAGGTTCGTGTCGGCCAATTCCCTGGCCGGGAGTTCATTTCCGGCGTGAAAATGAATCGCGCCGCAGCATTCTTGTCCTGGAGGTACGATTACGTCGCAACCATTTTCCTGCAACACACGAGCGGTTGCCCATTGAGTCTGATCGAACATGACGTCACCGATGCAACCTCGGAACAAGGCGACGCGCGCTCGTCGTGGTCCCTTTGCTGGTAATTCGGTCGGCAATTCGTCGAGCGGTTTAGAGAGTGGCGGCAACATGGCTACGAGCTGTTGAAGCTGCGTGGGTAGCAGCTTGGGCAGGCCCAAAAAGTCGGCCAAGCGATCGACCCCAAGCCGTTGGGACCACCGGGCCAGTGTCATCGCTTGACGCAGTCGCTCGCGATTCGGGAACAGGCCGAACAGGATCCAGCGATGGAACCAATCATCCGTTTTACTCTGCCCCTCGTTTGATCGCGCCATTGAAACTCGGAAGGGTTCGATGAGCTGGCCATATTGAACTCCGGACGGACAGGCCGACTCGCAAGCCCGGCAGTCAAGACAAAGTTCCAAATATCGACGAACCGGCTGAGTGAGTTCGAGCTCTCCATCGGTTACAGCACGCATCAAGTAGATGCGTCCGCGCGGACTATTATTCTCATTGCCAGTCTCGACATAGGTCGGACATGCGGACGTGCAGAGTCCACAGTGGACGCAGTCCAGAAAGCGTTCGTAATTTATTTCAGAGCCCGGCTGGGATGTTGACTCGGATGACGAGGTGTTCATGAGTAAATGTAGCGTCCCGGGTTGAGGAGGTTGAGCGGGTCGAATTGTTCCTTGATGCGATCCATCATCCAAAAGGGTTCGTCAATCCCGCCCCAAGTAGACTGGCGGGTCATTTCTTGGCCGCTTGGATTTGACATGACCACCACATTGCCGTGATGAGCGATCGCTAGAGGACGGAGGTTGCTGGTCACGACGCGAGAGATGCCCTGTGCTGGAAACTCCGGAAATCGTAAGTAGACAATCCCGTTACCGGCATGGGCATGAATCGAACAGTCCGTTTCCAGCGCTCGTGCGGCCTTGATCATCGCTGTCGTTCCACTCGGCACTACATTGGCCTTGAGGACGAGCGGCGCGTCAGCAGCGGCCGGGAAATCGACCAGCTGTTGGAACAAAGATGCTTGCTGGTCTCTGGTGACGAGTTGTTGATTTTTGATTTGTTGGCTTTGCCATTCGCTCTGCAATTGGCTGACCATCCAATTTACCTCTGAGTCAGTGCCCTCTAAAACGGCAATCAGCCAATCACGATCCGAGTCTCCATTGAGTTCTGGTGCACTTTGCCAGCTAGTGCCACCAACGAGCTCCAAGGCGGTGGGGTAGGTCTTCGACTGAACCATCGTTGCCAGGACGCTCTCCGCATGATCGAGGTTGTCAGGTTGGCCGACGAGGATTTCTCGGCGAGTGGCCAAAGGCTTGACCTTCAAGGTGATCTCGGTAATGACTCCCAAGGTGCCAAGCGAACCGACCAACAACTTGCAAAAGTCGTATCCGGCCACATTCTTGACGACACGTCCGCCGCCGGAAAAACGACGACCACAACCATCGACTGCGCCGATTCCGATCACGTAGTCACGGGCAGTGCCAAAGCCCCAGCGTCGGGGCCCATTGTGATTCGTTGCCAGAACGCCTCCGATTGTTGCCGTTTCGCTGTGCGGTACGTCGAGCGGAAGTTGTTGTCCCTCGGCTCGCAGCTTTTCTTGCAACGCCGACATCGTCATGCCAGCTTCAACGGTGATGGTCATGTCGCCGACAGGATAATCAATGATTCTCGAGATGGCTCGCATCTGTACGGCCAGCCCGGGTTGCTGGGCCGGAAGACCATAGTTGAGGCTTGTACCACCGCCAACCGGATAGATTGCCTCTCTTCGATCGTAAGCTTCGCGGATCACATTGGCCAGTTCAGTGACAGAAGCCGGTTCGATCGTTTCAGATATCGGCAAGTCGGATGTGGAAGTTGTCATGGGGATTCTCGTTAGAGTGCAGCACGTCGACCGGGGTGGGTTTGTTCGACGCCACATGCCCCTGCCGTGGGTAGCATCTTGTAAGGGCTTAGATGATTGTCAGGGTTGAAAGCGGTTCGTAGTCGTTCCATCGCTGCTAGATCGCCCGCGTCGAACATCTTGTTCATGAAACTTACTTTTTCCACGCCGATGCCATGTTCACCCGTCACGCTACCACCGCAATCGAGGCATTCATCCAAGATTTCTCCACTCGCTTGGAGGACACGATCGACCTGTGACGAGTCTCGCTCATCGAACAGTAGGATTGGGTGGAGATTGCCGTCACCCGCGTGAAAAACATTGACGATCTCGATTTGGTGTTTCTCTCCAATTTCCCGAATTCGTCGCAGGATGTGAGGAAGTTTGGTTCGTGGTACGACACCGTCTTGAGTACAGTAGCTAGGGCTGAGTCGACCAATTGCTCCGAACGCTTGTTTGCGGCACTTCCATAATTTTTGGCGTTCATTCTCGTCTTTTGCGAGTCGTACTTCGCGCGCCCCGCGTTGTGTGCACAGCTCGGTAATTCGATCGCGTTGCTCGTTCAAGCCGGCTTCCAGTCCGTCGACTTCGATCAGGAGGACGGCCTCTGCGTCGAGAGGAAAACCAAAGTGGAACGCTTCCTCCAACGCCCCGATGATCCCTTTGTCCATCATTTCGAGTGCTGCTGGGACAATTCCTGCCGAGATAATTTCCGTGATCGCATTCGTCGTGTCTTCGACCGAATCAAATACGGCTAACATTGTCCGATAGCCTTGGGGATTCTTGGTGATACGAACGCACGCTTCGGTGACGATCGCGAGCGTTCCTTCGCTGCCAACCAATGTTCCGACGAGATCAAGCCCTGGACCATCTTCTGCCGGACCACCAAACCGCACGATACGACCATCGGCCATGACCGCTTCGATTCCCAAAACGTGATTGACCGTGACGCCATACTTGAGTGTATGGGGACCCCCTGAATTTGTGGCAACATTGCCTCCAATCGTGCAGGCCCCCTGACTGGATGGGTCGGGCGCGTAATGATATCCCGAGCCTTTCAGCGCTTCTGTCAAACGTACATTGACAACGCCTGGTTGAACCACCGCGTACCCGTCGCGCAAATTGATCTCCAAGATCGAATTCATGCGAGTGAGCACGATCATCACGCCTCCACCGACGGGTAAGCATCCACCTGCCAAGCTTGTACCTGCACCTCGCGGTACGAATAGAACATCCGCCTGCTGGCATTGTTTGACAATTTCGGCGACTTCCGCCGTATCTTGCGGAAAGACGGCAATGTCCGGACTGTTTTTCTCGATGACGAAGCCGTCACACTCGTACACCAGCAAGTCAGATCGACCGGAAAGCACTCGGTCGGATCCCAAAAGCTTGCGGAATTGATCGATTAATTGGTACAGCTTTGAATTTTGCATGGAGGGAATTATAAAAAAATTGGGGCTTGGATGGCTACGCCTCCCAAGGCAAAACTGTCATGCACTGTCAATTCTCGGCTGATCGCCGAGTCGGTTTGCTAACCGATCCACAATCGTATCACCAATTTGCAGCGACGAGGTGGCGGCAGGCGAGGGTGCGTTGCAAACGTTGATCACTCGATCGGAATCCAGAATCAAAAAGTCATCAATCATCGCACCATCCTCTGCGACTGCCTGTGCTCTCACACCTGCCGGCGCCGATTCTAAGAGGCTGCCGTCGATTTCTGGTACCAAACGCCGGAGGGCACGCACGAAAGCGGCTTTACTGGCGGATCTCCAGATCTCGCCGACGCCCACGCGCCAATATTGTGCGGCCAGCTTTAGGAAGCCAGGGTAGGTGAGAGATTCGAATAAGTCGTTGAGATTGACATCCGTCTTGCGATAGCCCTCACGGGCAAAGGCCAGGACCGCATTGGGGCCGCATTCCACCGTTTTGTCGATCATGCGGGTGAAGTGGACACCCAGGAAGGGGAAATTAGGATCGGGGACCGGGTAGATTAGATTGCGGCATAAATGAAAGGCGGATGGCTTCAGCTGATAGTATTCGCCGCGAAATGGAATGATCTTTGCCTTGGGATCTGCGCCGGTTAGTTTGGCGATCCGGTCGGACTGAAGCCCGCTGCAGTTGACCAGCAATTGACTCGAGAACTCTCCTGCCGTGGAACTGACGACGATCTGATCAGCTCGCTGGTCAACGGCAATAACGCGGGCGGAGGTGATGATTTGATGGCCGTTGGCTGCCAATACTTCTGCAAGACGTTGGCAGACTTTCACGTAATCAACGATACCCGTTTCTGGGACATGAATGGCTTGGATACCAGCCACATGTGGTTCCAGTTCTAGGAGGCGTTCCCGATCGATCCTCTCACATTGCACATGATTCTCTTTTCCCCGTTCAAGAATTTTGTCCAATGCGGGAAGTTCGCTTTCATCGATTGCCACGATTACCTTGCCGCAGACCTCAAAGGGGATTTCATGCTCTTCGCAGAATCGCTGCATGGCCAGTTTTCCCTGGCGGCAGTTGGTTGCCTTTAATGATCCCGGGCGGTAATAAATTCCGGAATGCAACACGCCCGAGTTGTGCCCGGTTTGATGATGGGCCAAGCTCGATTCTTTTTCCAAAACCGTGATGGATCGATCTGGGTAACGCCGTTGCAGTTGATAGGCTGTCGCCAAACCGACGATGCCTCCGCCAATCACTATTACATCGCTTGATTGCATTCCTGATTCTCTTCTGGGGAATGGGCAGCGTGGGTTCGTCTAACCGCCAGGTTGTTAAGGTCGATTGCTGTCAGAACGCCGGACCTGACGTCCGAAGTTGACGGCCTAGTTTGTCTTCGACGCTTTTGACTTTGCTACTCAGGCGATCGCCGGCGCCCTTGCGAAAGTCGAGCTTTGCGGAGCAGCTGATTCGGTTGCAGTCTTGGCTCATCGCGGTCAGGCATTGTTTAAATACGTTTAGGATTTGATCAATGTCGCCTTCCACCAGCGTACCCATTGCGTGCAGTTGGTAGTCGACACCGCTCTTATCGATGATATCAAGAGTTTGGGCAACATACCGACTGACACTTTCTCCTTGACCGAGTGGCGTCATACTGAATTCCATCAAGAGCGTGTCCCTTGGACCGTTTTTTTCGTGCATTTATCAGCTCCAGAGTCGTGGCTTTATTGAAAACTGGGGTTGTCTGGCCCATGTCAAACTTGTTGAAGTTTTGGGCCAAGCCTATACTTGACAGTGTCGGCGAGCGCTTCCGTCGGCCGGCAAGGATTCGCTGCCACTCCAACTAAACCTCATTGGATTCCACCGAAGGAGGCATCTCAATGATCTCGCGTGTCTTAAGACTGACGGCTCCGTGGCTGTTTGTGTTCACCGTCTTTTACGTTAGCCTACCTGCGACTTACGCCGCCGACGAGCCGGCCGTGACGGGAAAAACAGAATCTGAGACTCCCGCTGAAACTCCCGCTGAAACTCCCGCTGAGACTCCCGCTGAGACTCCCGCCGAGACTCCCGCTGAAACTCCTGGGAAAGATGGATCCCCAGCCAGCCAAGACGTTCAGTCAGACGCTGGGGAAGAGCGTTCGGCAGAGGCTGCCTTGGAGGTCGCTGACGAAGAGTTTTACGAGCTGATCAAGCTGTTTTCGGACACCCTGGATCAGGTCGAGCGGAACTATGTGGAAGAGATTAGCCGCCGGGAATTAATGGAAGCCGCCATTCGAGGCGTGCTTGGTAAGCTCGATAAATACTCGAATTACATCCCGCCAGACGACCTCGATAACTTCAAGACAGGTGTGGAGAATCAGTTTGGAGGAATCGGCATTCGTGTTCGCATGCAGGACGATAAATTGACAATTATTACGCCACTTATCGGGACTCCAGCCTACGAGGCTGGGGTACTGGCCGGCGACCACATCGTCAAGATCGGCAACGAAGATACAGCCGGGATGAGCCTCGAAGAGGCGATCAAGAAGATGAAGGGTGTGATCAATTCAGCAATCGAAATCTCGGTTCGCCATGCTCACAACAGCGAGGTTGAGAGCTTTACACTCCGTCGGGAGATGGTTCAGCTCGAGACGGTGTTAGGAGATCATCGCAACGAAGATGACAGTTGGGATTTCATGTGTGACGACGACGCGAAAATTGCCTATGTTCGGCTGACGTCGTTTAGTCGACGTACCCACCGAGACCTTCGTCGTGTCATTCAGCAGCTGTCTAATCGAGGTTTGAAAGGCCTGATCTTAGATTTGCGGTTTAATCCGGGCGGGTTACTGACTTCGGCTGTCGAGGTTTCCGACTTGTTTCTGGACGATGGGACCATCGTCAGCACGGAAGGGCGAAACACGCCAAGTCGCAAGTGGACCGCGAAAAAAAGTGGAACGTTCAGCGAGTTTGACATGGCGGTCCTGGTAAATCGGTACAGTGCAAGTGCTAGTGAGATCGTGGCTGCGTGCCTGCAAGATCACGACCGAGCCACCATTATTGGGGAAAGGACGTGGGGTAAAGGCAGCGTGCAAAATATCATCGAGCTCGAAGGTGGTCGAAGTGCCCTCAAGCTCACGACAGCCGGCTATCTGCGGCCCAGCGGTAAGAATATCCACCGCTTCGATGGTGCCAACGACGAGGATGATTGGGGAGTGCTTCCCGAGGACAGTAATCGAGTTCGCTTTAGCACCAAAGAGATGAACGAGTTGTTGGCTTATCAGCAAGAGACAGACATCGTCGCACGCCAGCAAGCAGCCGAAGAGGCGGCGAAAGAAGCGGACGAGTCCGAGCAGGACTTTACCGATCGTCAATTGGAGAAGGCACTCGAACTCTTGCAAAGCGAGATGGTCTCGCGATAATCGGACAGATCTGACGCGATTCGAGGGCGTGTGCTCTTCGTCGAACGGTTTAAATCAGTGAGGTTTCACTCGCCGGTGTTCGAGCTATCGCGGTCCGTTCGTGAAATGCGGTGATGAAAGCAAGAGTGAGTTTGGGTCGTTCTTATGAATCTGCTGATACTCGAAAGTTCGTGTGATGAGTCGGCAGCTGCCGTCGTGACTGACAGTCTGACTGTTCTAGGGGCCGCCGTCGCCTCTCAGGATGAGCTACATCAGCGTTTTCATGGGGTAGTTCCAGAGATTGCGGCACGAGCTCATGTGGAACGCGTATTGCCCGTTATCGACTTGGCTCTTGAAAGAGCGGGGCTGACGCTATCTCAAATTGACGCGATCGGAGTGACGACCACGCCCGGACTGGCCGGTTCGTTGTTGGTTGGTGTGGTAGCCGCCAAGACATTGTGCGTGGCTCTTCAGATTCCGTTGATTGCCGTCAACCACATTCACGCTCACATCTATGCCTGTCGATTGGCCGCAAAAAAGGATCTGTTTCCCTGTGTGGGGCTCGTCGTTAGCGGCGGCCATACCACCTTATTTGATTGTCAGAGCCCGTCCGATTTTCAAGTTTTGGGCGGCACGATTGATGACGCAGCAGGTGAGGCGTTCGACAAGGTCGCGAGCATGCTGGGGCTTCCTTATCCCGGTGGGCCGGCGATTGGGCGAGTTGCGGCGCAAGGAGATCCTGAGTCGCACCGTTTTCCCCGTTCTTTTCTCGCAGATGCCGATCGGCTCGAGTTCAGTTTCAGTGGTTTGAAGACGGCGGTGCGTTACAGCATTGTCGGTCCAGGCCGCCCCGATTTCACTCAGGTGAATCTGAGCGAACAGCAGGTCGCCGATTTGGCGGCCAGCTTTCAAGAGGCGGTCGTTGACTGCTTAGTCGGAAAATCTTTACAGGCTTTGGCAAAGACTGGCTCCAATGTGCTGTGCGTTGGAGGAGGTGTTGCTGCCAATCGGCGTTTGCGAGAGCGGCTTGAACAAGAGATCAAGAGCGCGGGTGTGGAGCTGCACATCGCTCCGATTGAATTGTGTACCGACAACGCAGTCATGGGCGCGATCGCTGTCGAACGCCTACGTGCCGGCCAGTTGGAGAGCTTGGACTTGGATATCTTGCCCGGTTTGGTTCGTTGAACGCGGGTGACTAGAATCCAGCGCCGAAGCCACCAATACCACCGACTCCGCCTGCGCCAGTACCGCCACCACCTTGATCGGTTGTTTGACCAGTGACGTAGTTGAACGTTTGAACATCACCCACGGTCGAAAACATCAACATACCGGGCGAGAAGCGTACATAGCGGCGATCAGCCGAGATCACAGCAGTGGCCCCCATCATATTGGCACCTTCCGGCAAAACGGTCAGCTGTGGTTGGAAGCCCACCGCCGGGTTGCGGATGAGTCCAGCCAGATTACCGTCACGGCGAGCACGAGCGATTGCAAGATTGGCAACCGCTTCGGAGCCAGAAACAGAACTTAGCTGTTGGGCCAAAATTCCTCGATTGACGACTGCTTGATTCTTTACGACGCTTGCAATTTGTTGTTCTGTGAGCGATTCTTTGCGTCTTCCGTCATTGACTTCGAAGACGACGATTGCATCTTTGTCGGACAGCGGAATCTGCTGGTGGATGTGTTTCTCATTCGAAGTGTGTCGATTCACGTAGATGTCGACCGTGATTTTTCCCGCAGTCACGTCGCCCCAGATGCGTCTTACCAACATGCGGTATTGGCCGGAAAAGCCTTCGGGGCAAACATAGGTTTCTGACATCACGTCTTTCTTCTCTGTATTGGCAAATCCATCACCCAACAGGACGCCACCCGCAGGGGTGCGTTGATTGTAGAGTGAGCAGACTGAGCCAGACGGTTCTTCGACGAGAATATCGATATCGGCGTCACCGGTCCAAGTCACTCGAACCATGCAGTCGCGAACGATGGCACCACTAATCGCCGCTCGGAACTCTTTCGCCTTGTCAGGATCTGACTTCATTAGATCCTTGAGAGTTGCTTGAGCGAGGGTGACCGCTTTTTCTTGGATGTGGCGATGTTCCTTGGGCCAAGCGTGTCGCAGGATGTGGGTTACTGCCCAGCGGATTCCATCTGCGTCATTTAGTTTTTGTGCCAGTTGCAACCCTTGTACGTAGGGCTCCGGTCGAAGTGGCGCCAATTCAGCCACTTCCTGGTAAAGCTTTAGTGCTCGAGCATGAACTCCCAGTTGAGCCATGTAGGCAGCCGATATAAGTGCATCATTGGGATCAGTCGTCAGGTCGATGCTCGAGGTCAACGCTCGCTCAACGTCCGCTTCGGGGGCGCCTTGAGCTTTCATGGCCAGCCCCAATGCTTCGTACATCCAGGGACGGACATAACCGGCCCGGAGCGCCGCTTCAATGATCGTTGTAACTTCTTCGAATTGTCGTGATGTCATTCGGTCTCGTAAGGTCCTCCGGATCGCTGCATCGTTAATCTGTTGCTCGTCCTGCTGGAAGAATTCGTCCCAAGCATCGGACTGACTCTGGCCGTCGCGAACTTCCAGTTCAATCGCTTGGACTCGGACCGTGTTGGGCTTGTTGAGGCGAGGGATGAACTTGCTGTCAGTGGTCTTGGTCGTGCCGAGCGTCAGCGTGTCCTCGACGTCGAAGAAGCCGCCACCCATGCCGCCCATGCCGCCACCCATGCCGCCACCCATGCCACCCATCATGCCGCCACCCATGCCGCCACCCATCATGCCGCCACCCATGCCGCCACCCATGCCGCCCATCATGCCGCCACCCATGCCGCCCATCATGCCCATGCCGCCGCCCATCATCGATTGGATAGGCAGGACAAGATCAGCCACGGGATAGACTTTGGTGACCAAGCGAAGTTCGGCTTCGTCGGGGGTGGTGATTTGCAACACTTCGTCCTCAATGACATAAGTCAGGCCGAGGTCTTTCAAAATTAAGTTAAGAGCCGATTTGAGTTTGATTCCGCTCAGCTGTTTGGATATCGGAATGTCAGTGGTGAGAGCGGCCTCTTCCAAAGCTCGATTGTCGATCTCAATTTGAATACCGTGATACTGCTCCAGATAGGTCATCGCATCGGAGAGTGGTTCATCCAGGAAGTCGATCTTCGTGTCGGATTCCAGTGCATCCAGAATCCTTTGTTCGGCACTGCCCGTCTTGGCAAAATCGATTTGTGCATACTTTTGACGCCGATTGGTCAAATCCTGCCAAAACTCGGGGTCCGGGTAAACGATCGGTTCGTTATCGGGAAACGGGACTTGTGAGCTGTCGATGTCATACATCGCGTCGAGGAATTTCTGGCGTTTCAACGCCACCAGCTGCATTTGCTGATCATAGGCGGTGGCCAAATGAGCCTTGACGACTGTCGCATTCGTGGCGACAAGATTTGGATTCGTGTCGTAAGCATTGAGCGACGCTTCGACAGCCAGATCATACCGCCGTTCATCAAGTCGTGCGTTGAAGTGATCGATGTAGGTTACGACGAGAGCATCGTCTCGCTTTGCCAAGTCAAGCAGACGTTGTCGCTCCATTGCCTGAGCTCGGTTCGCTCGGATAGTTTTGTCTCGTTCATCTTTTTCGATTTTCTGTTGGTTTGCTTGACGCAACGAAGTTTCGATGCGATCGAGCAATTGGGCTCGAATGTCCGCATCGAGATCAGGGGCCTGATAAATTGACTCACGAAGCGTTTTGAGACTGATGATGGCCGCATTCGGATCGCTGCGAACAATGCGACGGGCATCGGCTAATCCTTGGGTGACATCGCTTTTAACGATCTGAGTTTTCAGCCGACGATCTTCAATTGCCTCATCTAGCAAACCACTCGGTTTTTCCACAGGTTGGAATTCACGCAGAAGCTCTTCATCGACTACGGCTTCAACCACATCTTCCGGAACCAGACGAAGTTCTTCTTCTTGAACCATCAGCGTTTGACCTTGTTTGTCCGCCGCCCGCTTCAAAGTCGCGGCGATCGGATTGGATGGGTCTCGCTTCAGTGCTTCTTGGGCCAGAAAGTTTGCACCGGCAACGTTTCCGGCTGCCAACGCCTGGGTACCAAGTTCGGAAAGCTGTCCGGAGTCCGCCACGGACATGCGGCGAATTTCACGCAAAGCGTCGCTGCCGACTGTCGGTAGGCTTGCCCCACCATCGGCTCGGGCCGAATCAACCAAGCCTGTCAAAAAGGCAAAGTCGTCCGACGAACGTTTCGTGGTTACGTCCCAGCTCATCTGTACCGGTTGCCCGTTGACTTGGCCTGTTATGGCCACTTCTGTCGGATTCGCTTCTCCCTTGAGCGTTCCGATGACGATCGAGTCACGATCGAGTCGCAATGGTGGGAATTGGCTGGGGAAGTTTTCGTTGACAGCAGCACCAAGCTCTCCTTGGCTGGGCCAAATGACTGGTGAAGCGATCGCTTTTGCCAGTTTTTGCCCTGCCTGTTGGCCCGTCAAGTTTGGACCGTCGACCAAGACTTGACCACCACTTTGATTTGCCAAGGCGGCGAGGAGGTGGATGTCCCGTTGCGGTCCAATTGCATAGCTGCTGACACTGATTTGATGGTTCGCAACTTGCTTTGCAAGTTGTGAAAACTGCTTGCGATTGGGTAAGTCTGCATGGCTCACTCCGTCGCCGATGTAAACCAAATGGCGAGGAACGGAAGCGTCTCGTTGAAACAATTTAGGGGAACTGCCGATTCCTTTGACCATGTCGGTGGAACCAAGCGGGGTCCGCTTGCGCAATTTCTGCACAGCCGATTGGGTCTCATCACTGTCAGTTGAGTGAAAGCCTTTTGATAAGGGCACTGTTTTCAGATCTAAAGCGGCAATCTGTACTCGGTCGTTGGGGGCGAGCGAACGTAGGACACTCTCGACGGCTTCGATCGAGTCTTCCCGATATAAGCCAACCTGGCTGGCTGATGTGTCGACCAGAATCAGCACGTCACGCGATTCGGCCGATGGCACAGGATCGGTGGGCTGTACGCTTAGCGCGAAATAACGACTACCGTCGACGTCGTTGAAAGTCATCATTGTGGCGGGCGAACCGGCCATCACGGCAGTAACAGCGGACGCGACGAAAATCGTGACCCCAAACGCAACCCGCAACTGCTTGGACATGACGCGAACTCCCTCGATTAGATGTGAAGAATGGTGGGCTTTCTCTGTTCCCGAAATTTCATTGCGAGGAGCCCACGTCAGTTTTGCCTAACGAAACCGACGCTAACTGAGTTGATACAACCCTAACTCTATCTTATTTCCTAAAAGCTGCTGATGCCACTACGAAAACCGATGTAATGATCGATCTGCCGCTCGTTTGAACCCGCTCCGGGACTCCATAGCCTAATCAAATCTAGGGAAGTGTCAAAGCGTAGGAGTTCTGTAGCGATTAGGTTGGATGTGAAGAATGGGGGCCTGTGTTCACTTGTTTGAACAGGAGTTGGCCAATTCGTGCTGAGGTCGCCGATCGGGCGGGCTACATTTGGATAAAACTGGCTCCAATCGCTTTCTGATGAACCGTTTGCGGCTGGCGGCTGCCGAGCATCGTTGTTTTAATGACCGTCTCAAGTCCCGAATTGAAAAGCCAAACGGTAACGGCTGATAAGAACTTAAAACGAAGAGGAGTTCATTGATGGAATCGCAGTTTTGTTCACGCCGAACGTTCACCAAATTTCTCGCTGCCGGAGCGGGCGCTGCTATCTTGCCGGCTGCGGTTCGCGCTGACGAGAGTAAGCGATTGTTCGAGATTTCGGTCGCCGAATGGTCGATCCACAAATCATTGTTTGCTGGGAAATTGAGCAACCTAGATTTTCCGGCCTTCTGCAAAGAGAACTTTGGCATCACCGCTGTCGAATATGTCAATCAATTCTTTAAGGACAAAGCTCAGGATGAGACTTATCTGGCAGAGCTCAAGAAGCGAGCTGACGATATTGGTGTGAAAAGTTTGTTGATCATGTGTGATGGCGAAGGCAATCTGGGTGATGCCAACTTGGCGAAACGGCTCAAAGCGGTAGAGAATCACTACAAATGGGTTGAGGCGGCCAAGTTTCTTGGCTGTCACTCGATCCGCGTGAATGCGGCCAGTAGTGGGAGTTACCAGGATCAAGTTTATCGAGCGGCGGATGGACTGCGGGCATTGACGGAATTTTCTGCTCCTCACGACATCAACGTGATTGTCGAAAACCATGGCGGTCTCTCGTCCGACGGAAATTGGTTGGCGGAGGTCATGGAAACCGTTGACCTGCCTCGTTGTGGAACCTTGCCGGACTTTGGCAACTTCAACATCGGTGGCGGAAAAACGTACAACCGTTACCTGGGTGTGCTGCAACTTATGCCGTTCGCAAAAGCGGTAAGTGCGAAAAGTCACGACTTCAATGCGGATGGTAACGAGACGAAAACTGACTATTTGCGGATGATGAAAATCGTACTGGATGCGGGTTATCACGGTTATGTGGGTATCGAGTACGAAGGCGGCAAGCTCAGTGAAAAAGATGGAATTCGTGCGACGCAAAAATTGTTAGAGCGAGTTCGAACGGAGCTGTCCTAGGGATTGCGAGTTGCTCGAAGCGCTACGGCACGGGGCGGATTGCGTTTCGAGCTGCGTGTGAGATTTTTGCGCTTCGAGCTGCGGGTCGCTTGGTTTTGAGCGGGCTACGCTTCGCCTGCGGTCCAACGCACGACACGACCATCGTCTTTAAACCAAACATTGCGTTGGATCTCATCGGTCTTGAGGCCAAGTGCTTTGGGACGTTGAACGCCGGGGAGAACGAGAACATCGTAAAGTTCTTCCACGATGCCCTCGAATTTCAGCCATTCCACCGTGCGGCCCGTGTGGAGGTCAACCACTTGCAATCCACAGAGAGGTTGGGTCTGACGTTTGCTCAACTCATCGTCGAGGGGTAACCCGGCAAACGTTTTTTGCCGGGGGCGGGAAAGGCCGACGAGAGCGTAATTCTCATGAAAGGCCAGTCCCCTCGCATAGCCGGGGCAAAATTCGATCCGTTCGAAACTTCCGTCGCGAGGATCAACCCGGCCCAGATAACCGTGGCCGGAATCCAGCAGCCAGAGTTCATCACCGCGAATTCGTGGGGAGTGAGGCATCGACAGCCCTTGCGTGATTGTTTCATTGCGTTTGACGTCGATAACGACCCCCCCATGGTCTCGCGTTTTACGCCAGCCATTTCTTGTGTTTGTTTGACTGCAGGCGGTGACAAATCGCGGCTCTGTTTCATCACACGCGAGGCCGTTGAGGTGACAGCGATCTTCTGCAGCAAGTTGGCTCACAAAGGGCGGTTGCCAAATTGGCTCAAAACTCAACTCCTCACTAGCGCGAGCGAGGCAACTGAATAGCGTGCTCACAAAGACCGGCTGGCGATTCTTATCCACGGCCATGTCATGGGCGTCGATGTCTCCAGTCGTTTGAGCCAGAGTCGGCACGAAAAGTCGATCATAGCCGTCTTCAGATACGGCTCCTGATGCGAGCACATTGTCGAGACGCCAGAGCTGATAGGCGGCGGCTAACCAGATGGTTTGTGAGTCCGACCAAAGCCCCATACAGCGATTGAACGTTCGCTCGAATACGGACAGCCGTCCATCCGTTTTGGTCCCTAGCAAAAATAGCTTGCCGATCTGGTAGGTGCTCAAGGCCAAGCTGATATTGGATGAACGTAGCCACGCGGCAAAACCTGGTGAGGCAAAGATTTCGAATTTGGGTTGGTTCATGCCAAGGGCTCACTGGTCCTTCACGTCTGGAGGGCGTAAACCCCTATCATGCTCTTGTCTGCATTACACCGCAACAACGGTTGCGTGTCAGACTTTTGCAAAATGGGGTACTGGCGAGGATTGGCGTGGAGATACTCCGGATGAGAAATCTTACCGTGAATCAGAACACCATCGATGATCACGATGAAGCAGGTCGCTTCTGCTTCGCTTGAGCATCACTGTCTTGTAACAGGATGGCTGCGGCCAAGTCGGAAGAGATGGTAGCAGATGGTGTGGCGGCCAATTCGAATTGGCCACCTTGAAAAGCAGCTACGAGGTCGCCCGAATCGAATTCCCCATCACAATTCCAGTCACCCTGTGACCAGCGTGAGTTGCCGGGGATATTGTCTTCGTATTGGCCCGCTTGGAATACGAGAACCAGATCGGCTGTCGTAAATAATCCGTCGAGATTGGCATCGCCGGCGGAGGTCTGCAGAATATCGCGAATCATCGATTCCAAATCGGCCGGAGTGATCAGCCCATCGGCATTAAGATCAAAGAGGGGGTCGGGATCTTGGGCTTGGATTGCCGCACAAAGTAGCGCGATGTCGGCGGCGTCGACGCTGCCATCACCGTCGAAGTCGCCTGATGTGCTCAGGTTCCGGTAGAGGGACAGCTTGCTGTCGTAGGCGGACGCGGACAGAATGTCCATATCCGCATCACCATCCATATCAGCCACCGTGACTTCGAATACTCCCGCCACATTCCCTTGGGTGACAAGATGATCTGAGAAGCCTTCACCCTTGCGCTCAAACCAAACAACCTGCGAACTATCGGCGATCACGATATCGTCGATACCGTTTCCATCGACGTCGGCGATGGCTAACGCTTCGGGTTCGTTGAATCCAACGGCAATATCTTGAGGCTCGCTGAAGACTTTGTTTTCGGTCTGCTCAATCCAAGACAGAATTCCACCAGTTGCATTGGTTCCGAATTGGGTGGTCACTAAATCAAGGTCACCATCGTTGTCGAGATCGGTTGCTTCGACGGTCACGGAGCCTTCGCGGATTGCAATCGTTTGTGTTGAGCTGAAGGAGCCGTTCCCATCCTCGTTTTCATACCAAGCAATTTTCCCGTCTCCGTATGCCGCGCTGAGGACGTCGATGTCACCGTCGCCATCCAAATCCGCAGAACTGACCCATTCCGCCGAAATCGCCCTTCGCGTCAATATTTGGAGGCTGCCAAAGTTGCCTTGGCCATCTTCATTGCGATACCAGGCGATAATCCCGTCGATCGCAGAAGCGGACAGAACATCAATATCACCATCACCATCCAGATCTGCAGTATGAAGATCAATCGCCCCATTGCTGCGGCGTGAGATGATCTGTTGGGGACCGAAGTTGCCCAAGCCGTCGAGGTTTTCGTACCACGCTATCTTGTCGTCGCCAAAAGATGCCGAAATAGCATCCAGATCACCGTCACCGTCCAGGTCTGCAGCTCGAACTGTTTCCACTCGACTAGCCTGAGTCGTGATGATCCGAGCCGCTGTGAAATGTCCCGTTCCGTCGAGATTCTCGTACCAAGCAACTTTGTTGTCTGAGTTGCTTCCGGCTAATACGTCGAGATCTCCATCCCCGTCAAAGTCAGCGGTTGCGATCGAGCCAAGTCCGACCGGATGCGTCAAGACGGGCTGCGGAATTCCAAAGGCTCCGTCTCCATTGTTGGAAAACGAGGAGACCCGGTTATCGTCACTGGATGCCACAATCACGTCCGGAGTACCATTTCCATCGAGGTCGGCGATCGCAATCGATTCAGGACCGATTAGCTTGTCAGAAATGATCTTTCCGGTCGCGAACAGACCTTGCCCGTCCGTATTCTCATACCAGCTCGTGTTGTTGCTTGGGTAATAACTTGACGCCGCGACGACATCGTTATCCCCGTCGCCATCCAGATCTGCGACGGTAATGAATCTTGCTCCTTCGGCCGATGTGGAAAGCTCCCTTCGTGAGCCGAACGTGCCGCGTTCATCAAGGTTTTCGAACCAAGCGACCATGCCTTCAAACGTGAAGGCCGTAAATACATCGAGGTCGCCATCCCCATCAGCATCTGCCAAGGAAATAGCTTCCGGACCATTCGTGTTCGTCGAGATCGTTTGCGGTTCGCTAAAGCGGCCATTTCCTTCGTTGGAGAACCAAGCGACCGTGTCATCAAATCGGAAGGCGACCGCTACATCCGGTCGCCCGTCTAAGTCAATGTCACCAACGCGTAGGTGTCTGGGACCGGCGATTGATGCTGATATGATCTGTTGCGAGTCAAAGTTTCCCTGCCCGTCGTTCGCGTACCAGGCAACCTTGTTGTCGAGCCAAGATCCGGAGACAAGGTCCAGATCGCCGTCAGCGTCAAAATCCGCCGCCGCCAGTGTTCGCACCCCATCGGTTTCTGTGGTGACAGTCACCAGATTGTCGAAGTTGCCATTCCCCAGATTTCGGTACCAAACGATGCGATCGCTACCGTAAGCCGCAACCGCTACGTCGTCGTCACCATCACCATCAAAGTCGGCTGCAATTAACTCACGAATCAAAGAGTCGTCAGAGCCAGGAATTGAATCGATCGAATGTTGCACAAAGCGATCCGCACCACGGTTTTCGTGCCAGGCCACTTTGCCGTCTCGAAAGGAGCCGACGATCAAGTCGATATCACCGTCTAGGTCAACATCAGATGGGACGACCGACACGGGACCATCGGCCGCCAAACCGTCAATTAGCTCCTGATTGCCGAAGGAGACTGCGGCCAGCAAATGGCGTGTTTCTAGCAGCTCCAATGAGATACGACGAAACATGGACTGCTTGCGCGCCGATCGCCAATGTGGTCTCGATTCCCGCACGCGTAATTCCTCTAACGATCGGATGTACCGACCCTTATCGTCGGTAGCGAACATTGGAAAAGCCCGCCGTCGATCATACTCAGCGGGTACAGTTTCGGCAAACTTTCTTAGCCGGATCTTTGACGACCACGAAATTCGCCAGAATTTTCCGCTCGAGAAGGCTTGCTCACTTTCCGCCGCAAGCTTAACGGATCACCGGATGAAGACGCTCTCCCAAGTAGAAAAGTTTGAGAAAAGGGGCGTGCCGTTTAGCCGGCTTATCCGCTTCGGAAATCTGCGACACGAAATCGGCACGCCAAAATCTGACGGTTTCGGTAGCGTGCCATCTGAGCTGCTCTGATTGGTCAAGAGTTGCATTGGAATTTGAGTTGGCGTCCGAGAAAAGCGGGTGGCCCTCCTGATTTCCGCCCCCCTGATTTCATCTCGCCAGGCAGGATTGCGAACTCGTGCGGGTTGACTTTCTGAACGACACGGACGCACGGCGTGAGCCGATTCGTCACTCGCGTTTTCCGATGTAGTCGATTCGTCCAGCTCGCGGTTTCATCATTGATGTTGCAAATGTGACGATTGACTCACCGTTGCGCCGTAATTTAATGAATGAAACCGACCAACGTCATGAGGCCGTCATGTTTCATTGGGCCCGTCATCTCCGCTCGCGATTGCTGAAGGTGAATGTTGTAAGGACGTCAGACGCGCAAACCGCGATTCAGACTCGTAAAACGGGATCGTAGGTTGTCGGCGAACCTCAACTAACCAATACTGCCTGTGTCAAATCTTTTTCTGGTAAACGCGAGTGGCGGCGATGAATCGGCTGAATCAAGAACACACGGGTTCGACTCCAGGTGGTGACACTGTGCGGTGGGTGGCGAAAGCCGCCTGGCTAGTCCGGCTACGTTGGGTAGCCGTAGCGGGCCAATTGGCAACGATCGTCGTGGCCGTGTTTGGTTTGCGAGTCTCGATGCCGATGATTCCCCTGTTGAGCATCGTCGGGTTCACCGCACTGACCAACGTATTCTTGACTCTCGCGTTGCGACGAATGGTGGCCTCTCGGCAATCGCGTACCGTCTTACTGAGCGGAGACACTCTGTTGGCGGCGATGATGGCCATTGATTTGCTGTCGCTCACAGGTCTGTTGTATTTCGCAGGTGGGGCCACCAATCCATTTTCAGTTTTTTATCTCGTGAATCTCACGCTCTGCGCCGTGATTCTGCCGGAAAGGTGGGGGTGGTCTCTGATGGCGGTGGCGGTGGGGAGTCTGGCCGCCTTATTGGCTTTTCACGTGGATGTACCCGAGTTGCGGAGCGGCGCAGCGAGCGCCCAGCGCGCGAGTCTTAGTGAGTGGGGCCAACTTGTTGCTATGACCACCTGCGCATGGGTAATCATCCTGTTTGTAAAACGTGTAATCCACCAGCTCGAGAAGACGCAGGCCACGTTGCAACGGGTTGAATTAGAACGTTCTCGGAGCGAAAAACTGCAGGCCCTGGGTACCCTGGCTGGTGGGGCAGCGCACGAACTTGCGACGCCGCTCTCGACGATCGCTGTCATCTCGAATGAGATGGCCCGCCATCTGCACGACGGCGACACGACGTTGGCGGAGGATGTGACGTTAATTCGCAGCGAGGTCGACCATTGTCAGACAATTCTGGCGAGGATGACCGGTCGCGCCCGGCAAATTACTGGTGAAGAAGTCACTTGGCTAACGGTGGATGAGTTGATTGCCATGACACTCAACGAGCTGACCTCAGCCGACAAGGTAAGCGTTTTGCTGAGTGATGAAGTGTCAAAGCTGAAACTGAGTGTTCCCTGTGAAAGCTTGGCTCAAGCGTTGAGAGGTTTGATTCAAAATGGTTTGGATGCCACGGCTCCTGAAAGTTCTGTTGAGTTTTCGATTGTTGCCGCAGGCGATGGTGTTCGCATGGTCGTCCATGATAACGGACCAGGCATGATGGCCGAAACGTTGAATCGGGCTGGAGAGCCTTTCTTCACTACGAAGGAGCCGGGGCGAGGTATGGGGTTGGGGCTCTTTTTGGCTCGGAGTGTGATCGAAAGACTCGGCGGAACACTCCACCTTGACTCGTCGCCCGGGCAGGGCGTCACGGCGATTTTGGAGCTTCCCTGTGGTTTACCTGCTGCCGGTTAAGCTTGACCTTTCTCGTTTCTGGTAGTTGTTTTCGGGACAGAAGCTCCAATAGTCTGTTAGCCCAAAAATGGGGGGGGGCAGATGGAGCTAGGCAGGCTAAAATGCGACAATTTGCCGCATGTTTCCGACTCTTTAAGAGTGATAAACTTAGGATATGACTACCGATGATAAATCAGGCGAAAGATGACGCTTTCTCCGGCATAGATCAACCGGTGGGGCGCGACGAGGCCGGAAAACAGGGTGTTTCTGGAAAACGGCGACTGCTATTGGCCGATGACAGTCAACTATTTCGAGAGCGACTTGCCCGAGCTTTTCGGGAACGCGGCTTCGACGTGCAAGCAGCTGAGGATTACGATCAGGCCATGGAGTTGGCGCGTTTAAGTCCACCGGACTTAGCTGTCGTCGACCTAAGAATGCCAGGCCGTTCCGGCTTGGAATTGGTTCGCGATCTTCTCAAGCTGAATTCCTCCACACGCGTGCTGATCTTGTCAGGGTTCGGCAGTATTTCGACAGCCGTCGAGGCAGTAAAGTTGGGAGCGGTAAATTTTTTGCCGAAGCCCGCGGACGCTGACGACATTTTGGCTGCTTTCGAACGGTCGACCCCAGAGGCGGAGGACGCGCCGACGGAAAACCAAGACGTGCCGTCGCTCGCTCGAGCAGAATGGGAACACATCCATCGTATCCTTGCCGACTCCGGCGGTAACATTTCGGAAGCCGCTCGCCGGTTAGGTATTCATCGAAGGTCGCTTCAAAGGAAATTGCGTAAACGAGCACCGGATTAAGCCTTCGCCATGACGATCAACTTGTCGATTGTTGCACCAAACGTTCAAACAACTCCCGTGGGTGCTCGGGTGGACACCAAGTTGTCTTGGCATCCGCCAATCATTGACGGAGCATTGCTCGAGCAACAGCAGCGAGCTCGGCGAATTGCCGACATGATTGTTGAGTACCGAAACGTCGACTTGACAGCTCCCGAACTACGTCTTCCTTTCGTCGCCGATCACGACCCGAAACTTCGTTTGGATGCATCCGCGGAACGCTGGCTATTTCTGACCCTGAACGCCGAGAAGCAACGGCTTGATGAAGGTCGTCGTACTCTTTGCACCGAACATCCCGACCTGGCTCTGCTTGAGCAACTTGAGGGACACCATCAGCTTGCCACTGCTGTGCGAAGACATCTGGCTGAGGTCTTCTTCAAACTGGCAGTGTCGATCGCACGAACCTTTAACAACTCGGGTCTTGAGATGGACGACTTGGTTGGCCAGGCTTGCGTGACGTTAATTCGTTCGATTGAGTTGTTTGATCCGAATCGAGGATTTCGCTTCAGTTCGTACGCAACCCGGGCAATTCGCACGGAATTGAGTCGTTTTGTGGTCAGGCATCGAAAACGGTCTCATGTTTCCATGGAGCCAAGTGACCTGAACGGCGTTCGCGACGGGCGAACAAGCGTTGCCGAACAGCTCCTGCGAGGAAGAGCCGTTTCAGCACTCGACTTGATGCTGCAGAATCTAGAGCAGCGAGAGGCTCACGTCGTCCGCTCACGTTTCGGTCTGAATGACGAACCTGGAGGCTGTTCGTTGCAAACACTGGCTGACGAGTATGGAGTCACTCGAGAGAGGGTGCGACAGCTCGAGCGACGAGCGTTGAAGAAACTACGCGAAATGGCGATGGCTTCCGAGCGTCGGAGCGCCTTGGAAGCGATGGTCGACGGCTAGGGCTGAACGAGCCTCAATTCGTTCAATCAGCGGCCGCCAGCCAGTTTTTTTGGGGGTGAGCATCAACTTTCGGGGACGCTGCTGGCTTTAAACGCTAAACTGGGGACAGAAGCGTTTACTCTCCTGCACTTTTTTCTATTGCACCACCATGTCTTACCTGCAGAATCTGATGGTTCTTTTTATGCTTCCGACCCTGGTTCTGCCAGTCGTTGCGCAAGCCGTCTCCGATCTGGAGCATCATCCGGATATTGAAATTCAACTGTTCGCGTCGGAGCCAGACGTGGTTGATCCGGTGGCTTTAGATTTTGCCGCGGATGGGAGTTGTTTCGTCGTCGAAATGCGAGATTATCCATACGGCTTTGGTGACCAACGTCGACCGGGTGGGACGATTCGTCTTTTGAGAGATACCGATGATGATGGACGGGCTGACCAGTCAGTCCTGTTTGCGGAAGATTTGAGTTTTCCCACTTCGGTGATGGCGTGGAAGCAGGGGGTGTTGGTTGTTGCACCACCCCAGGTTATTTATCTCGAAGACACCGATGGAGATGATCGATCGGATCTGCGTCGTGTGATGATTGATGGACTGGTTCGCGGCGTCACGGACAGCAATGCGAACAGCTTGCGCTTTGGGTTTGATAATCGAGTGCACCTTGCCAACGGCGGTAACGCAGGCCAGGTTTCGTTGCCCGGTCGACCCACAAAGTCGGTGACGCTTGGACGGGCTGATTTGTCAGCCGACTTTGACGCAGAAATCCTTTCTCGAACTCGTGGTACAGGCGGAGGGTTTGGTCTGTTATTCGATGCTTGGGACAATCGATTTACGACCTACAACATTGACTATCTGCAGCAGCAGGTGCTGCCCCTTGAACTACTCGAATCACGGCCTGATTTGCCACGTTGGGAGGTGACCCACAATGTTTCTGATCACGGGCCATCGGCTCGTATCTTTCCCATTGTGAAAGCTCAGACGCGCGTCAATCATCCGGAGCAAGCAGGGCACTTTTCTTCGGCTGGCGGGATGGGCTTGATTCCAGCGGGGACGATTTTCAAGACGCTTGGCAATAGCATCTTTGTTTGTGACGTTGTTTGCAACTTGGTCCATCGAGATGTGTTATACGAGAAGGGTCCGATTTTCGGGGCCCGGCGAGCACCGGAAGAGACCGATCGAGAGTTTATCGCGAGTCGTGATCCGGATTTTCGCCCCGTTGGCCTCGAGCACGGTCCCGACGGTGCTCTGTATTTGATGGACATGCAACGGTCGGTGATTGAGCATCCTGACTACATTCCTGAAAAAGTGTTGGCGAAAATGGATTATCGCGAGGGTGAAAATCGAGGTCGAATTTACCGAATCATCCCACGTGAGAGGTCCAAGTTGCCGCCCCAACAATTGGCGAACATGGCAGAGGAAGGCTTAGTGAAGAGTCTGGCTTCTATTCATCCATGGGTAAGGCGAACAGCACAGCGGTTGATTTGGGAGCAACGTACGGATACGACTGCGGCGACCGTCCGAAAGCACGGTTTGAATTCGGAGTCACCAGAAGCACTTGTCCGCAGTCTTTGGCTGTTGGAGGGGATGGGGCAGCTTCGAGAAGCCGAGCTATTAGTCTCGCTCGTCGATTCATCGCACGGCGTTCGTCAAAATGCGGTTCGGCTTGTTGCGCGTCATCCTGAACAGTGGCCGGAGGCCGTCAAAGCATCGCTCGACCGTCTTCAAGACGATCATCCGCACGTGCGGTATTGGGCCGCCATCGCAAGTCGCCATGCCGTGATCCGCGAAAAGCTGCAGCCGCTGGCTGAGATGTTGATGAAGGATCAGCGGTATGAATGGTCTCGTCGAGCCGTTTATGTGGGGGCGAAGGGCGGATCGTTACCCTTGCTGGCGCTGATTGTTGATGATGCTGAATCGGCTCAGCCGAACGAGGAACGGAGGCTCGTGATTCGTGAACTGGCCGCTGTCGTCGCTGCGGGGCTGACCGAGCAAGATCGCCGCGAATTTGTTTCTTGGATCAAAAAGAATTCAAAAATGGCGCCCTGGGAAACCCAGCAGGAAGTGCTGCATGGCTTGCTGGTCGGTTGGCAGCGACGTCCGGAATCTCGCTTGCCGTCCTCCGTTTGGAAGCCGCTCCTGGATGATTGGCGGCCTGATTCCAGGGATCTTGATTTGCCTCTGTTTGATCTCTATCGGCAAGCAGACCTGAAAGCGCCTGCTGTGCTCGTGGCCCGATTGGAGCAGGCGACGTTACTCGCTGATAAAGTTTCGGCTGAACTTCCCCAACGATTGGCGGCAATCGAGGTGCTCGCTCGCTTACCCGGCACGACCGTAACCGATCGTTTGGCTCGATTACTGGAATCGAATCAGCAATCGCAGATTCAACTCGCTGCCCTGGCATCGCTTGAATCGCGACGTGAGCCGAGTACGGCTCGGACGATTGTCAAAAACTGGACACAATTGCGACCGGCGAATCGAACTAAAGCGATCAACATCTTGTTGTCTCGGCGAGATTTCCAATCGGCATTGTTGTCCGCCGTCGAGCAGGCTGAAATCGATGTGAGTGAATTGAATCTCGATTTGGAGCAACGTCGGACCTTGTTGCGATGGTCGACTCCGAAAATTGCTAAGCGGGCTGCTGAGTTTTGGGGGGATGAGGAGTATAGCAATCGGAAACAAATTGTGAGCCAATGGCTCGATTTACTCCCGCCCGACGGAGATTCTCGTCACGGAAAGGAAATGTTTGTCAAGCACTGCGCAAACTGCCATCGAGTCCACGAACTTGGATCCCGTGTGGGCCCTGAGTTGACCGCCCAATCGCATCGCAGCGTCGAGGATTTGCTTTCTCACATTTTGGACCCGAACATGGCCATCAATCCGAATTATGTCACGTGTGTGGTGGAGACGGTTGATGGTCAGGTTATGCAGGGATTGTTGGCGGATGAGGACATCAATGGTATCACCCTGGTTCAAGCCGAAAACCGTCGGACGACCATTCCCCGTCAGCAAATCGAGCAGCTGCAAATGCTCAAGACGTCGCTCATGCCGGAGGGCTTGGAAAAACAATTGTCTCCCGCTGATTTGCGATCGCTGATTTCGTTCTTGCAACAAAAGTAATTTCACTGGCAGATGAGTCTGCCGATCGCTTCGGGCCTTTTCTCGCGACGCCAGATCTGTCATCTTGGAAACTTGCACGGATGCGCCCGCCACACGGGCCAGTGCCAAGTGGAATCATTTAAGGCCAGGATATGATTCGAGTAGCCACGCCCGATGACGCTGTTGAAATCCGCCGAATCTATGCGCCTGCGGTCAACCAGGGGGTGACATCCTTCGAGACCGTTGTGCCGGAGGTGGCCGAGCTGCGTGAGCGTGTGGGTGCTACTTTGCAGCATTATCCGTGGCTTGTGGATCAGGGAGATGAGGGGCTTCGCGGATTTGCTTATGCGACTTCCCACCGGGCCCGTGCGGCCTACCGTTGGTCGGTCGAGGTTTCGGTTTACGTGGATGCCGGCCGCTTACGGCAAGGTTGTGGTCGTCAGTTGTACGAACAGCTGTTCACGGTTTTGATCTCGCAGGGATTCTGCTCCGCCTATGCAAGCATCGCGGTGCCCAATACGGTGAGCCAAGCGTTTCATGATTCGCTCGGTTTTAAGCGAATTGGCGTTTTTCCTCGCGTTGGCTTCAAGCACGGTGTGTGGCGCGACGTCGGTTGGTGGTACATGCAGCTCCTGGAAGATGATCTCGCGACCGATCCGCCAGCTCCCATTCCGTTCGCTAGCTGGCGGTCAGCAGAGAGCAGCGACCCTAGCTAGCGATCGCGGGAGAGACGGAGAAGGGATGTCCTCAGAGAAGACGATGGCGATAGTCATTCGGCTCGTCGAGTTTAGCGAGTCAAGTTATGTGGCGACTGTCTTTACCGAAGGTTTCGGGAAAATCACGGCGTTAGCCAAGGGGGCTCGTCGCACGAAAAGCTCCTTCGAGAACGCTCTTGACCTCCTGGCTGTTTCTCGCGTAGTGTTCATCCGCAAGTCTTCCACTGCGATGGACCTGCTCACGGAAGCTCGTTTGGAACGTCCGTTTCGAGCGGCGTCCCGCGATTTGACTCGTCTTTACGCGGGCTATTACGTGGCGGAAATTCTGCAAGCGATGACGGATGATCGCGATCCTCATCCGGAGTTGTTTCGTCGAGCTAATCAGACATTACTGGCGTTGAGTGGAAACGATGATGTTGGAGTACTCGTATTAGGTTTCGAGTTGGCAACCCTGAGAGAATTGGGGCATTTGCCGGCTTTTTCAAGTTGCGTTGAATGCGGGACGGAAGTAGAGCTTAAACGAAACCGTGTATCGTTTGGCCAGCTTGCTGGTGGTGTCCTTTGCGGCCGCTGCAAGGTGGGCAAGCGCCAAGTTGTGAGCGTTAGTAGCCAAGCGATGCAGGCCTTGGTTCAATTGGCTGATCCAGATCGAACCAGTGAATCAATAAATTTGGAAACTAAGGTGCGTGGAGAGCTGCGTGGACTGTTGAACAGTTATTTCAGTCACTTGCTTGGGCGTCGTCCACGCATGCACGGTTTTCTAACTCGACTGCGTTGAACGAATAAGAGATTCGTCTTTCGGTAAAGGGTTGACAAGGATGTCGCGAATGAATTGGAAATACAGCGGAGAGTTGTTCGACCGCAAGCATGTGCGTTGCTGCTGTTGCCTAGCTTTACTAACGTCTTTTGTTTCATTGCTCACCACCTCGGCCGGTGGGCAGGACGATATCGGATTCTTACGTTATGTAGATCCGACGCGTGCCATCGACTCGGCCAAGGCTGCCAGCGGTTTTGGTCCCGATCGCGATCTTGCTAAGTCAACGTTTGACGAAGCTGAGGCGATTTTTCTCGAGGCGACCAAGCTGGAGGGCAAGCAACGCAAGAAACGCTTTATGGCGGCCGCCGGCAAGTACGAGAAGGCTGCGAAGCGTTGGCCGACTTCAGTGATTGAAGAAGACTCGATGTTCATGGCGTCCGAGAGTTATTTCTTTGCGGACTATTATCCAAAAGCGTCCGAGTCTTACGCCATGCTCGTCAAGAAATACCAAAACAGTCGTCATCTGGATACGGTTGACAAACGACGGTTTGCGCTCGCCCAATATTGGGTAGAGCATCACGAAATCAACCCCGATTTTCCAATGACTCCTAATCTGCTCGCCAAGGATCGGCCGCTTTTCGATAAATTTGGCCATGGGGTTCGCGTGCTCGATAAGATACGCTTTGATGATCCAACCGGGCGTCTGGCGGATGATGCGACGATGGCTGCAGCGGTTGCCTTCTACAAGCAAAAGAAATTTATGCGTGCCGACGAACTATTTACCGATCTCCGTCGTGCCTTTCCCAACAGTGAGCATCAATTTCAAGCTCACCTTTTGGGAGTGAAGTGCAAAATTGAAATCTACCAAGGAGCTCAATATGCCTTGACTCCCATGGATGAAGCTGAGGAGCTTGTGAAGCAAATTCATCGACAGTTCCCTCAAGAGTCCGTCGAGCACAAAGAATTTCTTGCCGAGGCCTGGAAGAAAATCCGTCTCAATAAGGCGATGGATGACTGGGAAATGGCGAAGTACTACGACAAACGAAAGGCTTATGGGGCAGCTCGTCAATACTACGAACGCGTTCGTCGGGATTATGGTGACACGAGCCTTGCCAAGGAAGCCACCGATCGCATCGCTGTGATTGCCGAAAAGGATCCTACGCCAAGTCAACCCTTGCCTTGGTTGGCAAAGATGTTTCCGACACCTGAACGAAAGAAACCGCTTGTGGCCAGTGGGCCTCTGGAAAAGTTGCGGCGATAGCTGCATTCGTTTGAGGTATGCGACGCTTCCTCCTTCAACAGGTCAAGGATGTCTCACCGACGCGTTTATTCATTGCTACTGATCCTGGCTTGGCTTGGCGGGGCCGGTTGCGCGGGCTATCGCGTCGGATACAAGACCCTCTATCGGCCAGATGTGGCGACCGTTCATGTCCCAATCTTTGAGTCCGACACTTTTCGACGTGATATGGGAGAACGGCTAACTGAAGCCGTTGTGAAACAAATCAACGTGAAGACTCCCTATCGAGTCGTGACTGCTGATCGTGCCGACAGCGTTCTCAAAGGTCGTATTCTTTCGGAATCGAAGAACACCATTGCGGAAAACGAATATGATATTCCACGTATCTATGAAGTCGATCTGATTGTCGACGTCAAATGGTACGGGCCGCAAGGTGAGTTGTTGAGTGATGCTATGACCATCCCGGTCGAAGATTTCTTTCTGCGAATCGTTCAGGAGCAGACGATGATTCCCGAGTCGGGGCAATCGGTGGCAACGACGTTTCAAGCAGCAATCGATCAGATGGCGGAGCAGATTGTGGAACAGATGGAAGCAACTCCGTGGTAAACTGCCGGCATGACCGACCTCCCGCCGAATTCCCCACTGCCATTTGCTGATGCTTCGCTTGAGCTCCGTTTTCCGCAGCGAGCTCGAACGTGGCAGTTGCGAGACCAGACTTTGGCGTTTGAACGAAGTCCTCGCCTGATGGGCATCGTCAATGTGACGCCTGACAGTTTTTCTGATGGTGGTCTCTATCAGGCCCTGTCCGCTGCCGTGGATCAAGCACTCAAGTTGGCGGATGAGGGAGCCGACATTCTGGACATCGGCGGTGAAAGTACCCGACCCTACGCTGAGGTCGTCGATACGGCCGAGGAGATTCGTCGCGTGATCCCCGTCATTGAGCGAATTTGCAAACAAGCTCGTGTTCCGGTCTCAATTGACACTTCCAAAGCAGAAGTAGCAGCCCGAGCGCTCGATGCTGGAGCTCAGATTATTAACGACGTCACCGGTCTTGAGGGTGACTCGGAGATGCTCCCGCTTGCGGTCAATTCACAAGTTGGCGTCTGTGCGATGCACATGCAGGGTCGGCCCCAAACGATGCAGGACTCTCCTCAGTATGGGAATGTGGTGGAGGACATCGAAGCGTATCTCAAGCAGCGACGTGACCACTTGCAAGCTGCGGGGCTGGAGCCGCGACGCATCTGTCTCGATCCGGGAATTGGGTTTGGCAAATCTCATCAACACAATTTGACGTTGATGGCTCAATGCGGAACTTTTCATCGGTTGGGCTGCCCGGTACTCGTCGGCCACTCTCGGAAGGGATTTTTGGGGAAACTGCTGGAAGATAAGGAGGCTGATCGTACCTTCGCGACTGTCGGGGCTGCTCTCGCCCTCGCTCGCCAGGGAATTCAAGTGATTCGGGTCCATGATGTTCGGCCGGCGAAAGAGGCATTGCTGCTGTTTGAGGCAACGGGGGGAGTCGATGGTTGTGAACGGCAGTTGGATCAGTGCTAGTCGCTACGGTCGCCGCCAATTCATTTCTGCGTTATGCTTTTAACTCGTGTGCCGCTGAGAGTTGCTGAGTTCAGCAAGCTCAGGTTGTCAGTCAGATGTCGGATTTTCCCGCAAGAGCGTCTTCATGTCGATTCAAGTCACCTGCCCCAGCTGTCATGCTCGCTTTAACGTTAGCGACAAATTTGCTGGTCAAACCGGACCCTGTCCGAAGTGCAAAAAGCCGATTCGTGTTCCCGAAAAGGAAGAAGAAGTCGTCGTTCACGCGCCGGACGAGTTTGGACCCAAAGATGGATCGGGGCGTGCGGTTTTAAAGCCCGTCGAACGGAGTGAATCACAGATTACTCCCGTCATGATCGCCCTGATTGCCGCTTTTTGCCTGGTCGTGTTGATTGTTGCTTTTCTGCTGGGGCGAAGTGACGGAGGGGTCTCGATCTTTGTGCTTGGGATCGGTGCCGTTCTGTTGGGACCACCTGTTGCATTTGCCGGCTACGGCCTGTTGCGAGATCACGAACTGGAACCACATCGTGGCGTCTCATTGATGATTCGCTGTTTGGTTTGCGGGCTGATCTATGCTGCCCTTTGGGGAGTGTTCTTTTATTTTAAAGGTTCGCTCTTGGAAGGAGAGGTTGAGCTTTTCCATCTGATGTTCATTGCTCCACCGATGATTGCCGCTGGCGCGGTTGCCGGTTTAGCCTGTTTGGAGCTGGATTTCATTTCAGGAGCGCTGCACTACGGACTTTATTTATTGGTGACCATCCTGTTGCGGCTCTTGATGGGTTTGCCTCCGCTATAACCCTGTTAGAAGCGGACGTCCGATTTGGCGTTGCCGCGTGGGAAGGATTCGATGGCTAACGCGATTTGCCAGATTCCGGAAATCCAGGCACTGGATGCGCCTCGACAACGAATCCGAATTCCACCCGAAATTGATGTGCCCCTCACGCCACGCGTGCGTGCCATCGTTGATACGCCGGCCTTTCATCGCCTAGCTCATGTGACTCAGCTAGGTTTGGTATCACAGGTGTACCCAGCTGCCCATCATCGCCGATTTGAACATTCACTAGGTGTCTATCGTCTGGCTCTCTTGTTCTTGCGTCAGCTGTCAGGAGATCATCGATTCCGAGCCTTGATCGAACCGAAGGATGCCGAAGCGCTAATCGCAGCTGCCTTGTTGCATGATGTGGGCCACTGGCCCTTTTGTCATTTGATTGAAGATTTGGGTTTGGAGGGGATACCAAGGCACGAAGTCTTTGCGAGACAATTGCTTCACAGCGGTCAAATCAATCAAGTACTGGAAGAACAGTGGGGGTTTGGCGGGGATCTCGTGGCGGATATCCTCGACGGTGCTTGTGTTGGTCCGAAGGATCAAGTGCTTCGAAGTATTCTTTCTGGGCCCATCGATGTTGACAAAATGGACTATCTGATGAGAGATAGTCTCCATGCTGGCGTACCGTACGGGCGGAATTTTGACCAAGCTCGCTTGATCGGTAGTCTGTGCCTTAACGAAGCCGGAAACGGATTGGCGGTTTCCGGAAAAGGGCGGACGGCTGCCGAGATGATGGTCTTTGCGAGATATGTGATGTTTAGCGAAGTCTACTGGCATCATACCGTAAGGGCGGCGACTGCCATGCTCCAGCGAGCTTTTTTTGTGCTGAGGTCGAAGCTGGATTTGACGCGTTTGTTCCTGATGAACGAGCTGCCCTTTATCGAGGAAATGAAAAGAGTTGCTGCCGCAGGGCCGGCAAGTGAATTGCTGGCAGGATTGTTTGGGGCCTCGCGGCAGCTTTACAAACGTATGCTCGAATGCAGCTTCAATGAGCAGCCTGAGTTGTACTCCCGCTTAGCTCGGCAAGACTACGCGCACCTCGTTGCATTCGGCACCGAAGTCGCCGCGCGACTTGCTGCTGAACTCAACATAGAGGTTTTGCCGGAGCATGTCCTGATCGACGCGCCTCCGGCGAAGCTGGAGGTGCAATTTGCTGTCGACATTCACGACGCAAAACGCGATGAGTTTCGACCTTTGGGTGACGTCTCACCCGTCGTGCGGACGCTCGCCGAAAAACAATTTGACGACTATGTTAAACGAGTGCGAGTCTTTGTGCATCCACGCGTGATGGAAAAAATTCAGCGGTCCTCACCGCCCCTTTCGTGGGAACAGATCATGCGTATTTGAGTGATTACCACTTACATGAGATCTGGCGTGGCGGCGACTTGCATCCTTAGATTGTAGAGCACCGCATTTCTTAGCTCGCGACGCGTGCTGCGAGAGTATTCGAGATCGAGCCAGCAGACCGTTCCAGTTGCGTCGATCAAGTAGGTGCGAGGTAAGATGTGTTCCGCAACCTGCTGGAAGCCGATGGCTTCTTCGTCCAGGAATTGAGCCGCGTCGCAGTGGGTGTTTTGCATGAAACTCTTGACGTCATTAGCGGTGTCACCGACGTTGATCGCAATAACGTTGACCCCTGCATTCTGAAACGGTGTCAACAGCTCACTGTTGATGCGAGACACCTGCTCGATGCTCATCGGATGTTGCAGGTTCCAAAAGATGGCCACTGTGAGCCGATTTCCAAATTCCTTCTCTAACGATCCGAGCTGTCCCTCGATTGTCGTAAGATCAAGTGACGGAAATAAGTCGCCGACTCTGATCTTGCAGCTCGTAGCATGCTCTGTGCTCAATGAAACAATGGGCTCGGAAACGATGGCGTTCGCATCCTCTTCGGAGAGTCCTTCAAGCGGTGTTGGATTGGAAATCGTGACCGGTACTTCTGTTTCCGAACGCGTATCGTCAGCAGGGGAGGGGGGCTCGCTCGGACCGAATGAGGAAGCACTGGGTGTGCCCGTGGACGATGGTTGTTGACCGCAGCCTGGCGACAAAATAACGACGGCCAACCAACAGATCATTCCACCGCTCAACTGCAGCTTCGACATGAATGGAACTCCTTAATCCTTTGTTTTCCGAGCAAGCATCTGCCGGTGATTGTGAATACCGAAAGTCTGATCCGTTAGGATCGAATCCGCGAGTCCTGTTTGCTATTTTTCCTGACCTTGGCCGGCGCGAATACCCAACTCGCGTAATTGCTTGAGATCGACGGAACTCGGCGCGCCGGTCATTAAATCGGTGGCTCGCTGAGTTTTGGGGAAGGCGATGCAGTCACGAATGCTCTCGAGGCCGGCAAAAAGCATCACAAACCGATCGATGCCGAGGGCAATGCCGCCATGCGGGGGGGCTCCCATCTGTAGTGCGTCAAGCAAAAAGCCGAATCTCTCTTGGGCCGTTTCTGCATCCATACCTAGCAGATCAAACACTTTCGATTGAACATCGTTGTCGTGAATCCGGATCGTTCCTCCTCCAGCTTCCGCTCCATTAATCACGAGATCATATGCGACGGCACGTGCTTTGGCTGGATCGCTGTCAAGCAGTGAGATGTCTTGCGGGCGAGGAGCGGTAAATGGATGGTGCATCGCGACCCAACGTTCTTCTTCGCTGTCAAAATCGAACATGGGAAATTCGACGACCCAGGAAAAGTTCATCGCATTCGGGTCATAGAGCTTGAGATCAGCCGCTAAGCGGCGGCGGAGCCCATTTAGCACGCGGCAGGTAACATTCCATTGGTCGGCGCTGATCAAGAGGAAATCGCCTGGTTCCGCTTCCAGTCGTATTTTGAATTGGGCAAGCAGTTCGTCACTGAAATTCTTCGCAATCGGCGATGTGAGTTTGCCGTCCGCATCGACCTTAAACCAGGCGAGTCCTTTAGCGCCAAAATCTTGCACGACGTAATCCGTCAGCTGGTCAATATCTTTTCGAGAGTAATTGGCAGCCGCGCCTTTGGCGTTGATGCCTCGAACTCGACCACCACTCTCAGCAACACCGCGGAAAACACGGAATTCGGCTTGAGCTGCCAAGTCGGTGCAGTCGATCAATTCCATGCCATATCGCAAATCAGGCGCGTCGTGGCCGAAACGTTCCATCGCTTCGTCATAAGTCATGCGTGGCAGCGGCAGCGTGACGTCGAGATCAAGCAACTGTTTAGCGAGCCGCGCAACCAGTCCGTCGATCATCTGGATCACATCTTCCATCTCGACGAAGGACATTTCCATATCTAATTGGGTGAATTCCGGTTGGCGATCAGCACGTAGATCTTCATCGCGGAAGCAACGAGCTACCTGGACATAACGGTCGTACCCGGACATCATCAGGATTTGTTTGTAGAGCTGGGGTGACTGCGGCAGCGCGAAAAACGAGCCCGTGTGCACTCGGCTCGGCACGAGGTAGTCTCGTGCACCCTCGGGCGTGCTCCGACCAAGTATTGGTGTTTCGACGTCGACGAAGTTGTGTTCTTCGAAGTAGTCACGCATCGTCTTAATGATTCGGCTACGTGTTACTAGCGTCTGTTGCATTGCTGGACGTCGCAGGTCCAAGTAGCGGTGTTTCAGCCGCAAGTCCTCACCGGGCAGATCCTGTTGAGTTGGTACGAAGGGAGCATTCAGGCACTTGTTCAGAACCTCAAGCGCCGTGCTCCGCAGCTCGATGTCGCCCGTTTCAAGTTTGGGATTCTTGGTGCCTTCCGGTCTTGCCGTAATGACTCCGGTGACCTGAATGACATCCTCGGACCTCAATGATCGGCTTTGTTCGAGGAGCGCGTCGCCGCTTTCTGGACCGAACACGATCTGCGTTTTTCCATAGCGGTCTCGCAGATCAATGAAGATGGTTCCACCGTGGTCACGGTAGCTATCTACCCAACCGCAAAGCGTGGCCTGATTAGATTCATCAGCGAGGCGTAAGTCGCCGCAGGTGTGAGTGCGTAACAACGGTGGGTCCTTTACACGGTTAGGTCGTGGCCAAGCGACTTGGCGTCATTGGGCCGCCGATTCATCAGTTTGTTAGGAGGAAAGGCGGAACACGGCTGACGGAGCAGCCGCACTGTCGGTCTGGGGCGATTGTCGGTCGGTCTGGGCGATTGTCGGGGTTCTGGTTGAAACCCGGTATTCTAATGGCTTTTCGCTCGATCGACACGGGCTGTCCGCAAAATCGGCCGAACTTTGCCCCTTCGTTGGGTTGTTGATCTGGCCCGCAGAGCGGGCGGTCGACCCACGGGAGTCCAACCCGTCGGGTGCGAAAACTCCGCGCCACCCCGTAGATCTTGATTCGGCTTGCCAGGAAGGTCCGCGACAAGATGGGCTCAGATTTCCAGAGAGTCAAGTCTTGACGAATACGTCAACTTTACGAATCAGTACCGTCCGCAACAATTGTCTCAGCCATCTCGAGCGGGCTCTGTGTTTTCGATTGAGCAAGCCAGCGACATTCGTCCAGGCTGCGAAACCAAGTGATTTGACGTTTGGCAAACTGTCTTGTGCGGCTTTTGGTGCGATGGATCGTGAAGTCGAGTTCTATTTCTCCTGCAAGGAACGAAATCACTTCGGCGTAGCCGACGGCTTGTTGGGCAGTACGTCCTAATTGCTGGTTTTGGGACTCCAATTGTTGGACTTCCTCAACCAGACCGGCGGCAAACATGCGATCTACTCGGTCGTTAATTCGATGATGGAGTTCGGGGCGAGGCCAGTTGAGCACGAAGACGCGGCACTCCTCCGCCGAGCGGGCCTGGTCAAACTGTAATTGCAGGTGGCTGATCGGTTGGCCGGTGGCTTTGTGGACTTCCAGAGCTCTGACAATTCGTCGGACATCATTGGGGTGGAATTTGGCCGCCGAGAGCGGGTCCACTTGTTGCAGCCTGGTGTGCAAGGCAGCGATCCCAACTTGTTTGATCTCTTCCGCGACAGCCTGTCGGAATTCCTCATCAGCGGGAGGGCCCACAAACGTGCCACGGAGTAAGCTCTTCAGGTAGAGGGGAGTCCCACCGACAAACAAGACTTGTTTGCCTCGTGCTCGAATTTTCTGGATGCACAGCTGTGCCGCATCGACATAATCAGAAACGCTGTAAAGTTCATCCGGATCGACGATGTTGACTAGGTGGTGAGAAATCGCGTTGCGTTCGTCGACGGTCGGTTTTGCGGTGCCAATGTCCATCCCCCGATAGATGGCCATGGAGTCCATTGAGATGATTTCCGCATCGAGAATTTTTGCTAGTTCGATGCCAATACGGGTCTTTCCACTTGCGGTAGGTCCTGTCAGGAACCAGCAGCGGTTGATTTCAAGATTCGGATCCAGAGCAAGGTCATTCATTTGGCAATTGTCAGCTGATAGATATCGGTCTAGTATAGATGCCCTGGTTCGCTATTTTGTGCGGCGCGCGACCCTTGCCAACGCTTCGGCTCGGATGGCGGCGTGGCCCGGGAGTCGGGGGGAGCATTCGTGATGTTTTCGCCGTGGGTGCCGTAGTCTGTTGTTTTATTTGTGTAGCGTCCCGAACGCATCAGAGAAGAGTTATCAGGATATGGCTTCCTCGGCAGATATTCTAGAGCGGCTCATGATGATTATCGAGGATCGTCGTGACAATCCGCCTGAACGATCTTATACAACGGCTCTCTTTCAGGGGGGGACTGATAAGATTGGGCGGAAGATTAGCGAAGAAGCGGCGGAAGTGGTGGAGGCTGCGGGGAAGGTCGAAGAGGGGGATCACCAACACCTCGTCTACGAGTCAGCCGATTTAATTTACCATTTGTTCGTGATGCTCGGTTATCACAACGTATCGCTTTCAGAGGTCGCCCATGAATTGGCTCGTCGCTTCGGCACGTCCGGTCTTGACGAAAAAGAATCGCGGTCGCCAAATACAGAGAGTTAACGATGAGCAATCTACGTATTGGAATCCCAAGTAAAGGGCGATTGAGTGATCTGGCATCCGAACTGTTGCGGCAGGGCGGGTTGAGCTTCCGTCGCCAGGACCGCAGCCTGTTTGCCCGCGTCCGTGAGGTGCCGGTTGACATCACGTTCTTGCGCACCGATGACATTCCCGTGCTCTGTGCCGAAGGCGCCATCGATATGGGGATCACCGGGAGCGATATCGTGACGGAGCACGGAGCGGATGTGACGACCTGTTTGAAACTTGGCGTTGGCAAATGTCGCCTGGCCGTATGCGTCCCGGAGGATAGCTCAATCCAACAGGCGTCTGACCTGGATGGTTGTCGCATTGCCTCGACTTTTCCGCGGGCGACGGAACGTTTTTTGGCGGATCATCAGGCCAAGGCTCGCCTCGTGCGGTTGTCGGGGTCGGTGGAGATCATGATTGCCCTCGGAGTTGCCGACGCGATCGTTGATCTGGTGGAAACCGGCAGCACTTTGGCGGCGAATCGTTTGCGGGTGATGGACGAAATTGGGCAATACGAAACCGTCCTCATTCAGAGTCCTCACTGCGAACAACGGGAATTGGCCGACCGTGTGGTGCGTCGACTTGAAGGGGTGGTGATTGCTCGCAGTTACTCTTTACTCGAATATAACCTGCCACGAGATCGCTTGGAAAAGGCCGAATTGATTACTCCTGGGTTCAATTCACCCACAATCAATCCGTTGGAAGATGCGTCCTGGTGCGCCGTACGAGTGATGGTTCCGCAGAAGGACGTGATCGGAGTGATGGAACAGTTGGAAACGCTAGGTGCGTCGGCGATCCTCGAAACGAAAATCGGTAATTGCCGTCTCTAGTTCACGACCGCCTTGTCCCTGCGATTGCTCGCCAGTGGTTTAACGTCTTCCCGGGCGATTCGTCTGACTCGTCGCGGATCGCTCCGTGGCACTGACCAATTTCCGCTCTTGGGCCGCATCGAATACCTCGGAAGCGATTTCAGCGAATCGTGTTTTGACGTCGTCATCGACCTGATCGAGGCGCGTTGCCAGTCGCTGCATACCAGGTCCGTTGCTTTCTGACGTTCGTGAGATACGCTCGAGAAATTTTGTCGACTCCACAAAGTTGATGTCCGCCGATTTGCCGAGGAACGGATGCAGTGTTCTCGCAAAAACATCCACGCCGATATGATCGACTTGTAAGAATACGTCGAGCCGATTCGTGACCTGCCACTCCGCTTCCGCTGTTCGCGAGTACTTGCTTTTTAATAGCAGCACACAACGACCTGTCAGCGGACGTCGAAATAGCGGACCATCGTAGTGGCCCTCGCAGTAGATTACGTGCGTGTCCTTGTCGCCATAGATCAAATCAACCTTGGTGACCGTGCCAACTCCGTCAGCTGCGTCCATGGTGAATGGGCTCACCCGTTTGCAACTGACTTTCGTGATCCCCATTAACTGCCAGATGTTGACGATCACTTCTGGGTGCCGAACAAGGAACTGATACATATCCGGTTCGCACCGGACCACATTAGTTGGCATGCGGCGAAACATGCTTGGTTTTGATACGACACGCGTGATCCGCTCACGTGCCTTTGGAGTGAGGCGTTCATACGGAAAACTTTTGATCGCATTATCTCGAGCCGAACGACTCGTGGTTGCTTTGCTAATCGTGGCCGCGCTAAACGCAGGCGTGCATGGGCACGATGTCACTAGCAATGCGATGACGACGATGCGAGACGCGCCTGTCGGCTGCCTACGCTGCACCGTTCGTGCAGAGGGTTCCCACTGCCCCATAACGCCCCCCCAAAGAGCTGCCTAACCAGTAGCGGATGATGGCAAGGTTTGCCGGTCCTACTGGTAATTCGGCTGGAGGGAGGGGCGGGGGACAGTTAATTTTTCACGACGTCAGGTAGTGGCATCGCTTGCGAGCGGCAAAACGACTCCTCCCATCGAATCTCAAGCGATCGTTTTAGCGGCGGTGGCGGTCCAAAACAATAATTCGTTGAGCTGTAAGTCGAGCTTGTTCCTGCGGGGAATTGGTTTCAATTGCTCCCACGATTCCGACTCGCTTGCGAAGATAGCGGCGCAGGTTGAGGCCGCTTCTCGGGGTCACAAAATACAGGATCGCACCGTCATCGTCCGTCAGCGCGAAGCTTGGGAGGTCTTGGCGATTTGTGAAAACCGGAATGAGCCAGCCTTCGCCTTGGTAAATCGTCGGTTGTGAGTCGACTGGCTTGGGACGGGTCGATCGGATGGACCAGGGAATGATATCCTTGAGCGCTGCTGATTTTTCCAAGAGTTTGTTGGACGGCTTATCCATCGGTTCTTGAAAGCTGACCTTGGATGTCTCTTTGACCGTTTGTTCCTGGCCGCGAGTTCTGGGTACGGCTTGGGAGGGGAGGGGGCGGTCTGCTAAAGCCCGATGCCTGCGCTGCAAGCGATCGAACTCCGCGACTCGGTTCAGCAGTTGTTGAGCACTTCTTCGCAGCCGATTGTCTGCCGAATTCGAGCTGATTTCTCTGATTTTGCGCCGGATGGGCTCCAGATCCCAACTTCCGACGGGCATTGCAACCGTTTGCGATAAATAGGCGTTGAGAATTTGCAGCTGACGTTGTGGTTGTGGGGTGATCGGGCGGGTGGGGCTGGATGACGTCGGCGTCGAGGTTACTGCTGGTTTTTTTTCTGGGGAGGGGCCAGGGATCGGAACTGTTTCCATCGATCCTTGTGAAAGCTTTTCCAAGTGGACCCCTTCGTTCCGATCGTCGATGTCGCTCTTATCAAAGGTGGCTCGTACGACTCCACTACCGGTCGCCTTGTCCGGGGTGTTCTCACCGCCAGCAAGCCGATCCAAATAGCGGCGATGGATCCAACGAAATTCACCCGAGGGCGGTTCGATGCGGTAGGCAAGCAACGATTTTCCCGGTAATCGTTCGGCAGATCCCAGGGATTGGATGATTTCGTTTTTGCGGAGCGAAACATATTCGACGTTGCTAAGTTGGGTGAGATTTGATCCGACACGTGTCTTGCTACCACTCCGATTGACCTGGAGTAGGTTTTTTTCGCCAGACGCTTTCACATCTTGGGCGAGGACCCAACTGAAACTGCCCGCGGGCGGGCGAATCGCGAACCAATTGTTTTTGACTTGGCGGTAGACTTCCACCACCTCATCCTTCTCAAGGAGATCGGTCGCGTAGTAATTGTTACCCGGACCACTCCGTACCGTGGCTTCCTGGGTTTTGATGGTGGCGCTGTAGGGAAACGATTCGGCCGAAACCGATACCGATCCCAGAAGTATGGCGAGCAGCCCGCAGGCATGCGTGCGAATCATGGTAAGATTCCTAACGGTCCCAAGAGTAGCATTTGCCGAGACCTCGTCTGGCGAGCGGTATGTAATCGAAAGCCCCCCACAACTCAACAGCAATTGAATCGATCAGAGGATTGGGGGCCTGTGACGGGTACGATCTTGATTGCCGATTTGCGCTGTAGTGACGTAAGAACAAGGTGTCGACTACTGTCGCAGCAATGAAAGCAAGTCGTGATTTCCCGCGATTTGACTCACCTCTCTCATGCGGCAGTGACGAATCATTAGCTTTTGGTTTGTACGCGGTCCGCTGCGAATAATAAGAGGGAGGCATGCAGTTGCAAGTTGAGCGATCGATTGGGATTTGATTCCTGCGATCAATCCTCGGTTGCTATCGCTCATCAGCTTCGTGCTAGCGCTTGCATCACAGTTAGTTGCGAAGGTGCTGAAGTCGTTTCTAGCAGTTCTGCCGCAGCATGAAGTTTCAACCTTTTCGATTACATCGATCTGAACGGTCGAAAGAAACAACGTTTGACGGAATCACGTTTACATCCTAACGCAGGTGGCGTAGTCCCAAGGATTTGTCCGATAGGACGGTTAACGCCCAGCCCTGATGATGGAGCAACGTGCGTGGCCAAGATGGCCAAACCGGCAGTGTGTCAGGAGGAGATCCGAAGTGTCAGAAGATATCAATGTCCTTGCCCTCGTGAAGGGTGAAGAGCGATACATTTTTTTGTACAGCGATTCGAATCGCTCTCAAACCCTCCGACTTTTGGGCAGGTATGCTTCGAATCCTGACCTGAGTTTTAGTTGGTATGACGCGGCGATTCTCAGCCAGAAGATTCGTCGCCAAGCCCAAGAATCCGATCCGATGCAAAGTCGTATGAGCTATACGCAAATGACGGACTCGTCCGACAAGTTGGATCCCTGGAACGACGATAGCAATCTGTAGAGCGATCAGTTTGCGGCGGATTGCATGCGCACGTGTGACAGCACTGTGAAATTCCATCATGAAGCAATCCGCCCAACGTTTTTTGCGTTATCTCGTGGTCGAACGCAACGCTTCGGACTTGACTGTAAAAAGCTATCGAGAGGATTTGGCCGCCCTCACTGATTTTCTTGAGGCTGAGGATGGGACGGTACCCGCACCGCACGCGGTCACCACTTTCGATTTGCGAGATTATGTGTCGGCTCTTCACGAGGCTGGCTATGCAAAGTCGTCTATTTCCCGACGTCTTGCTTCGCTACGCAGTTTTTTTCGGTTTGCTCAGCGTAATGGGATGGTCGAACACAACCCGGCGAAGCCGTTGAGGAATCCGCGTCCCTCGCGCAGCTTGCCACATTTTCTCAGTACGGCCGATCTGAAGAAACTGCTTTCCGCGCCACCTGCGGGGGAAAATAGGGGGCTGCGAGATCGAGCGATGCTCGAGACGGTTTACTCGGCCGGTTTGCGGGTCAGCGAGCTTGTGGGGCTGAACGAGGGCGATTTGGATTTTGAGGAGGCATTGGTTCGAGTCCGAGGAAAAGGACGTCGTGAACGATTGTCGCCGCTCGGTTCCTTCGCCATTCGTGCCTTGCGTCGTTGGTTGGGCGTGAGAGAACTGGCAGTCGATGTGCCGAAAGGATTGGCTGCACCCGTGTTCGTCAATAAGTTCGGCCGACGAATCACGACGCGGAGTGTGGCCCGCATGCTCGAGAAATATCTGAAACTCACCGGGCTCGATCTGAGAACTTCGCCCCACACCCTACGGCACAGTTTTGCGACGCACTTGCTCAATCATGGCGCCGATATCCGTAGCGTTCAAGAACTACTGGGGCACAAGAGTCTCGGCACGACCCAGATTTATACGCACGTTAGTACGGCCGGATTACGCGCTGCCTACGACAAGGCTCACCCGCGCGCCATCGCCGCTAATTCGCCTGGAAAAAAACAACTTTCGGCAACTGCTCGCTAGTCTCGATTGGGCTGTGAGTTGTTCTAGGACTCGACAAGACCCTTCTTCACGGCCCACACGGCTGCTTGTGTTCGATCGCTCGCATTGATTTTGCGAAGAATGTTTTGAACGTGTTCCTTGACGGTTTCGACGCTGATGCTCAATGAACGTGCGATTTCTCGATTGCTCAGGCCGAGTGCTATGTGCCGTAAGACTTGGGTCTCGCGATTCGTTAAGGGCACGTCGTCGCCGACGCCTTCACGGCGACGCAACATCGATCGTCGGATTTTTTCCAGAATGGATTCATCTGCAGGGGGGGCACCTCCGGCAGCTCTTCGAATGCTGGAAACCAATTCGTCACGTGTCGAACTTTTTAAGACGTAGTCATTGGCTCCCAAGGCAACCGATCGAGCGACATAAGTCGGATTATCGTAAGTCGAAAGAATAATCACTCGCGTCTGGGGCGACTGCTCGCGGATTTGTTCCAACGCTTCCAAACCGTCTGTTCCACCCATTCGAATATCCATCAGAACGACGTCAGGTGAATGCTTGAGTGTTTGAGCGACCGCCTGGTTGCCGTCTTTAGCCTCACCAACCACTTGAATTTCAGTGTTTTTTAACAAGTTCAACAGGCCGGTTCTGACAACTGCATGGTCGTCGGCGATCACGATTGAAACGGACATTACGTCACCCTTATTCGATGAAACGGCATTTTCGCGCTGAACTAGACGGAATCGACCGGGAAAAACAACAGAAGATGGCTGATTGGGGCATGTGACAGCTCTGCCTGATTTTTAGCCGGCTCCCCAATGGTAGGGTGTTTGCTTCGCGAAGCAAGCCTGCACTCGAATTGGAAACAGGACGTTGCCATCAAATTGTTGCTCGAGCCATTTTTACGGCGTTTTTGACTGTCTCCCAGAAGTAACGTAGATAACTATCGACGACCGGACATTTTGCGCGCGTCATCTCCGGTTGGTTTTTTATCTTGTTGCCCCGGGATTCTTTGAGATTGCATTCATGAAAGACGCTTCGATTCTGCTGGTCGACGACGACCGCCACGTGCTCGACTCGATGTCAAGCTGGCTTCAAAGCCAAGGTTATCGGCTGGAAACGGCAGACAGCTTACGGTCCGCGGTTGAAAAATTACAGAGTAATCCGTTTGATTTGGTGTTGTCTGACATCCGTCTTAGTGATGGGGATGGATTCGGATTACTCCAGCATTGTTGCGAGCGCTATCCTGAGTTAACCGTCATTCTGATGACCGGATACGCGACGATGGAGACAGGCGTTGAGGCCTTACGGGCAGGCGCCTTCGATCTGTTGACAAAGCCGCTGATCGATCAGGAGCTAGAAATGTCGATCGATCGAGCTTTCTCGCAACGCGAAGTCCTGGCGGAAAATCAGCAACTAAAGGCTCAGCTTGACACTCGGTTCGGATTGGACAATATCGTCGGGCACGACCCTCGGATGCAGCGTGTTTTCGAGATGATCGAAAGCGTGGCTGAGACCCGTGCTACGGTTCTGATCACGGGAGAAAGCGGTACGGGCAAGTCGATGATTGCTCGAGCGATTCATCGCCGAAGTGATCGTCGCGAAAAATCCTTCGTCGAGGTTGCCTGTGGTGCCCTGCCTGAGACGCTTCTTGAAAGCGAATTGTTTGGCCACGTCGCGGGCTCGTTCACTGGCGCGACCGGGAATAAGATTGGAAAGTTCAAACAGGCGGATGCTGGAACAATTTTCTTAGATGAGATCGGGACAGCTTCGGCTAGTATGCAGGTCAAGTTGCTTCGTATCTTACAAGATCTGCAATTTGAGCCGGTGGGTGGTACCGAAACGGTCACGGTGGATACACGCGTGATTCTTGCCACGAACGAAGATTTGGCCGAAGCCGTTTCCGATGCTCGCTTTCGCCAGGATCTCTACTACCGAATTAATGTGATCAATATTGAGCTGCCTTCACTGAGGCAGCGACCATCCGACATTCCATATTTGGCCCAGTATTTTCTCCGTCAAGTTTGTGAAGATGTTGGCAAGGAAGTGGATGGCTTCTCTGGAGAGGCAATGGAGTTGCTCCAGTCTTACGCCTGGCCGGGAAATGTGCGTGAATTGCAAAATGTGATCGAGCGAGGTGTGTTACTGGGGCGGGGTGGAGTCATCGGAGTTGAGGATTTGGCTTCACACATTCGCACGGCACCTATTTCCTCCATTCCGGCGGCGGTGGCAGGGCGGACCCTCAAGGAGGCTTTAGCCGGCCCGGAACGCCAGATTATCTTCGAAGTGCTTGAAGCCAACGGGTGGAACCGCAATGCGACGGCTGAATCACTCGGCATTAACCGCACAACTCTCTATAAAAAAATGAAGCGTTTAGGCCTAGAGGACGCTACCCCTCAGCGTCCGGCCATGATTTGACGGGGTCCTAATCGGACCCGATTCCCGTTTTCTGTGTGAGTGAACAATCGCGCCGGTGATTCCTGTCGCGTGATTTTCTGCAGCTTGGACAACACGCCCTGACTTCTGTCTCTTGGGACCGTTTGGCGTCCTTGACCCTTCGCGGCGGCGGGTCCTATAATCCGACCTTTCTCATCCACCGCGTCTTTGATTACTTGAGTCACGCGCTATGAAAGTACATGAATTTCAGGCCAAGCAAATCCTGCGCGACGCGGGCGTCGCGGTCCCTCGCGGGATTGTTGCTCGTACAGCCGAGGAGGCCTCAGCGGCTTTTCAGGAATTGGCCGGCCCAATCGCTGTTGTTAAGGCTCAAATCCATGCGGGCGGCCGCGGCAAAGGCAGGCTAAAAGAGCATCCCGAGCAACCCGGGGTTCAGTTGGTCAAATCAGCTGACGTAGCCCAAGAAGTGGCCGGCCGACTGCTCGGGAGTTGCCTTGAGACGATCCAAACGGGGCCAGAAGGCCAAGTCGTCCGACAGGTGTTGATTGAGGAAGGCTGCCAAATTGCTCGGGAGCTTTACCTGGGAATTGTGGTGGATCGAGCAAAATCATGCCCTGTGCTGATGGCGTCCAGCGAAGGCGGCGTCGAGATTGAAAAGGTTGCGGCGGAAACACCGGAACTGATTTTCAAGGAACATTTTGACCCAGCCCAGGGTTTGCAAGACTTTCAAGTGCGTAAACTGTGTCAGCAGTTGGGGATCCAATCTGGAAGCCTCAAGTCGGCGCTCAGCCTGATGAAAGGCCTATGTCGCGTCTTTGCCGAATCCGATTGCAGTCTGGCTGAAATTAATCCACTGGTGGTCACCGAGCAGGGTGAACTGATCGCCCTGGATGCGAAAATGACGTTCGACGATAACGCCATGTTTCGACATCGAGACATTTTGGAGTTCCGCGATGAAGCCGAGGAAGAACCGTCTGAATTACGAGCCGGTAATGCGGGGCTGAGCTATGTTGCTCTCGAGGGCAACATTGGCTGCCTGGTGAATGGAGCCGGATTGGCGATGAGTACCATGGATCTTATTAAGCTTCATGGTGGCGAGCCCGCAAATTTTCTGGATGTCGGAGGCGGGGCCAATGTGGACCAGGTGACCGAAGCCTTCCGCATCCTGTTGGATGATAAGAATGTCAAAGCGGTGTTGGTCAATATATTTGGCGGAATCATGCGTTGCACAACGATCGCTAATGCCTTGGTCGAAGCCTACAAAACCGTCGGCTTCAACGTGCCGCTTGTCGTTCGTCTTGAAGGTACCGAAGTCAAAGAAGGTCGTCAGATCATTGCCGATAGCGACGTTGACATCATTACCGCAGATGATTTGACCGATGCTGCGAAAAAGGTTGTGGCAGCGAGTCGCTAAACAACACTGCATCTCAACAGGGATATGATCTCAACAGGGATATGTCATGAGTATTCTGATTAACCGAGACACACGCGTCATCTGCCAGGGAATCACTGGTCGAGTTGGTGGATTTCATACCCGCGGCTGTCTCGAATACGGTACGCAAATGGTTGGTGGCGTCACGCCCGGTAAAGGCGGAGCGGAAGCCGAAGGCTTGCCCGTGTTTGACACGGTGGCCGAAGCCGTTGAGCAGACGGGGGCCAACGCGACCATGATCTTTGTGCCACCCCCATTTACCGCTGATGCCATCCTTGAGGCGGTGGATGCTGGGATTAAGGTGGTGATTGCCATCACCGAAGGGGTGCCCGTCTTGGATATGGTCCACGTCTATGAAGTCGTTCGCCGCACAGGAACCCATCTGATTGGGCCCAATTGCCCCGGCGTGATCACGCCGGAAGAATGCAAGATCGGGATCATGCCAGGATACATTCACAAAAAGGGCTCCGTTGGTGTGATGAGCCGCAGTGGTACGCTGACTTACGAGGCCGTCTGGCAGTTGAGCAATGTTGGTTTGGGCCAAACGACTTGTGTCGGATTAGGGGGAGACCCGATTGTTGGCACGTCCTTCATCGATCTCTTGAAAATGTACGAGGCCGATGATGAAACCGAGGCGATTCTCATGATCGGTGAGATTGGCGGGACCGCTGAGGAAGAAGCGGCTGCGCACGTCAAAGAGCATGTCACGAAACCGGTGGCTGCCTTTATTGCCGGACGAACGGCTCCACCCGGAAAACGTATGGGCCATGCCGGGGCCATTATTTCTGGTGGCAAAGGAACAGCCGTCGAAAAGGTCGCTGCCCTTCAGGATGCTGGCATCGAGGTTGCTGAGAGTCCGGCCGATATGGGGGAAGCGGTGAAGCGTTCCATTGCCGCTGCTCGTTAGCTGCAACGAGATTTCCTTCCCAATTTCATCTGCTTGAAATGCCGGGAAATGATGCCAGCCGTGCTGCTTGTTATCCTTGCCGGATTTTTGCGAGTGGCTTTATTTTTCGGCATCCTCATCTTCACGCTTGTGAAAAAGCGACCGTATCCCAAGTCCAGCTTGCTGGTAATCGGTGGTGCCGTGGTGCTGCTTGCGGAACAGCTCGGCTCCACGATCGTCAGGATGGTTTTCTTGCGAAGCTTTTCGCCAAGTTCCATTCCAACCGCATGGCGATGACCGACTTGGTCTCGACCTGCTTGTGGACTCGTGCTCTGGGTTTGTTCGTTGTCGCTGCTTTTCGAGACGAGCATCCGATCGGACCAAGATCCATCCACCGATGTCGACGTGAATTGTCCCCAGCCGCCATTCAACAGCGGTAATCCGTATCATTCGCCGCAGTAGGTGCTGGCGATCTAGTTGATACCCAGGTTGCGTTCAATCGCTTTGGCCCGCGGGTCGAGCCCCGTGCCACGTGGAGCTGGCTCATCCTTGGGACGCCATTGCTCTGTCCAGGATTCAGTGATGGACGATTCACTGCTAGCTGGCCAGAGATTGCAGCCACTGGTCCAGGTCGCACAAACTGCCACGATGAGCAGAAAGGAAACAGGAGTGATGTTGAACTGAGTCATGGGGATTCCGCACGGGCGAACGAACTTTCGCGTACAAAGGTCAATGGCGCGAAGTCTGTCAAAGAGCATGTTTCCTGTCCAGATCAGTTTTTTCTCACCTCAAGAACAGGACGGCATGAGGCTGTTTCGTTCGTCACAATTGTTATTTGCCGATGCAGAAGCGGCTGAAAATTCGATCTAAAACGTCTTCGGTATAGACCGCGCCGACGACTTTCCCCAGTTCGTTGAGGGCGTTGCGAATCTCCGCAGCCACCAATTCGTCACCTGCCTGGCCGGATGCCAGCTGGCGAGCTCGGCCGACATCCTCCAAGGCTCGCCGTAGGCTCTCGCGGCAGCGAGTGGAAGTGGCAGTCACAACACTCGATTCGTCGTTCAGCTTGCCTCCTAGGGCTCGGTTCATTCTTTCCAGCAACTCGTTGACGCCACGGGTCTGATGGCAGCTGATATGAATTAATTCGATCACTCGTCCCGATTCAAAATGGGTTAGTGTGGTTTGCTGGGCGCCCGGCGTGACTTCAAATCCAAATTGCTCATGTTCCGACTGCCAAAAATTTGCGATCGAATCCGATTTCGTCAGCACGGCCAGATCGACAGATTGCTCACACGCCAGCTGACTGGCGTCCCATTGTTGAAAGGTTGTCGAACTGTCAATGCAGAGGACGTTTACGTGTGCCTGCTCGTGTCGTTGAGCAGTCATTTCGCGAGCTGCTGCGTCGATTTGATCGAGTGGCTGATCATCAACCCCTGCTGTATCGATCAACGTGCATGCGATTCCCCCCAGTTTGACTGCCGACTCCAAATAATCACGCGTGGTTCCTGGGATGTTGGAAGTGATGGCTGTCTGCTGTGCTGTTAAAGTATTCCATAAGGTGCTCTTACCCGCGTTCGGCCGGCCTCTAAGCACGATGCGTGGTGTGAAATAAGATTCACCTCGGCGCTGCATCTGGTCAACCACACTCGCGATAGCCTGTTCGATGGTGGTAAGTTGTCGAGTGGATTCCGTTGCCGAAACGAATTCGATGTCTTCATCAACAAAGTCGAGTCCAGCTTCGAGATCGGCACACAGGTTAAGCAAGCCATCTCGCAATTGGTTCAGCTTACTCGAGAGTCCACCTGCTAATTGGGTCAAGGAAACGTCTAATTGCTGTTGATTCGTAGCATCGATGACACCCAGCACTGCCTCTGCCTGTGGTAGATCGAGCCGACCTGCAAGAAACGCACGAAGTGTGAACTCGCCTGGCTCGGCAAGTCTTGCGCCGTGCTTGCAAAGCGTTTGTAGCAGCAATTCCAGGATGGGTGGTGAGCCGATCGTATGGACTTCAGCGGCCGGTTGCCGAGTGTAGCTGCGCTGGGTTGGCCAGACGTAAACTTGGCAATCAAGATCACCGATCGGTTCGCCCGCGTTCAAGTGTCCCGTGACTCGGGTCGCTTGTTGGCTGGGCAACGGTTGATCGTTGGTTGGATGGAAACAAGCTCTGAGACAGGCAATTGTTTCGGGGCCGCTCAGTCGCAAGATACCTCGGGCTGATCCGCCAGATGCGGAAGCAATTGCTGCAATTGTGTCATCGACATCGTAGGCCATTGCGAAGTGCTTTCCGACCGGTTGTCATTGACAGCGGGGCGTCCGGCGTGTTGCCCCGCTTCTTGCTCTCCGTTACCTAGCGTCTTTTTTGCCGTTGCCGACGACGTTCTGCAACACTCTCTGCTCCGTTACCGTTTTCTTGTACTCCCTTGGTCAATTTGGAAAGCAGCGACGGTTTGTTGGGGGATAATGCTTCGCCAGGTTGCTTGGGTTTGGGTTTTGGTAGCAGTTTACGTTCAGCCAACGCCCAGGCACTCGAAGTGATGAAATAAATGCAGAGACCTGCGGGGACTCGGAAGAACATGAAGGCAAATAAGAACATCATGTATTTCATCATCTTTTGCTGCATGGCTTGCTGTTCGTCCGTGGGCGGCGGCGTAAACATTTTTTGATGCATGATCATGAAAAAGACAGAAATCAACGGCAGGATGTTGAGATAGGGGCCGAGCCAGCCGTCGGGTGCGGCCAGCATGGCCGGTAGATAGGGTTCCCAAAACCAGAGCTGATCGGGACCGGCCAAGTTAGAACACCACGAAATGCCTGGAATTAGCGGCGCTTGGCGCAATTCGATGTCAACGCTCAGGGCGCGATAAAGGCCGATGAAAATCGGTAGCTGAAAGAAAACCGGCAGACAACCGGCCAAAGGGTTGTAGTTGTTTTTGCGGAACAGCTCGCGTTGAGCGGCTGCCTTTTTCTCCATGTCATCCTTGTATTTCTCTGTAATCGCCTTCATTTCTGGGGCGAGCATCTGCATTTTTTGAGCATTCATGACCTGCTGACGCCCAATGGGGAACATGCAGCCGCGGACGAGAACGGTCAGCAGAATGATCGCGATGCCATAATTGCCAGTAATCGAATAGAAGAAATGCAACACGGCCATCAATGGTTTGGCAACCAACGGGAACCAACCGTAGGTAATGAAATCTTGGAGATTGTAAAGCGCTAGAATGTCACGCTGCTTCGGGCCAGCAAAGATCAAGAAATCCTGTTTGAAGCTTTGCCCCGGCGCGATCTCTTTTTCTCCGCTGATGAGGCGAAAAGAAACGTCGGTGCGATTGGCTCTTAGCTCATCAACTTCGTCTGCAACTGGTAACGCCAGAATGTAATCGAATAAGTACTGTTCGCGTTCTGCCTGTGCCTCGGCCGACTGCTCTTCGGCGTCTGGCGCTTCTGCAATCAGGGCTGAGGCAAAGTACTGAGCATCAACTCCTGCGTATTGGACATCCATGGGGATACGCTTGTCGTCTTTATCAACGTCTGAAATCCGCAGGTAAGACTCTTCCTTAATGGATAGTTCACCGGCTTTTTGCCCGTCCTGATATTCCTCATAGGGTTCCAGAATCTTTGGGTTCGTGAACAATTGGTGCCCATCACCAAATGTCTTCACGGCCACGTCACGCACCCCGGCACCGCCGAAGCTTTTTGGATGAGTCTTGTAGGTGTACCACCAGCCTTCCAAAGGAAGACCTGTTGGGCCATCCAATTGGTAGCCAACCTCAGCGGGGGTGTCACCCAGGTTCTTGATCTCAAAGTCAAAATCTAGGTGATAAAGACGGCCCGTTTCTTGCATCGCTTCGTCTTGTGGGTTGCGCTTGGCCAAGCGAAAGCGTTTAATGACGAGTAGATCACTCTTGAGTTTGAGTTCTGGGAAACGATCGGCCGCAACGCGATACCGAAATTCCACGCCGGGCAGCTTCCCGTCGGAAATAGGAGTCATCTCCCAATTCTCAACGAGCATCGCTTCAATCCCTTCGTGTCCTTTTTGGCCGCGAAGCTGCGTCATCTTTTCTGTCTTGGGAGAGAGTGTCAGCCGATACGACAAGGGATGAGCGGGATTTAATTCCGAGGGATAGAGCGGTTCCGGTCGAATCAGCTCCAAGGGACGGTGGACCAACTCGGCCGAATAAGTATGTTCTGCATTTCCTCGCTCAACCGTGATCTGGATCGTCTCGCCTGGCTTGGTCGAGCTGAGTACCAGAGCAATCTGCTTCGACTCGCCGATCTCCTTGTCGTCGATTTTCGTGATGATGTCGCCCACCTGGAGGCCGACCGGATCACCGGCGGTGGCTGGAATCGCCGTGGCTGCGGGGGTGCCAGCACCAACCACATTAATGCGGCTCGTCTTGTCTTCTGATGAGAAGGCAAAGTAGCCCAGGTAGCCCGATTTATCCTCGAGATCGCGGTACCTGGGCTCGTTCAACGCAATGGATTCAATCGCGGCACCCTGATTCGTGAACCAAACCAGCATTTTGTAAGGGCTCTCAGGGTCAAGAGAGCCGAGAGCTATTCGTTGCGGGGGCACCTTGGCGGCTTCAGCGACGCCTGCTTTACCGTCCAGGCCGGCCTCATTGAAACCTTCTTCGCCTGAGATTTCAGCTTCGTTGGCCTCTGCCGCGTCCGCTTTTTCGCCAGCATTGGCGACGGCCTCTGCCGCCTCCTTACCCCCGTCAGCATCCACCTCATCGGCTGCTTGCTGGACAGCCTCATTTGGATCGGGAGGATTGAGCCACGCATTGAGCGCCTGAAAGCCGATCAGCACCGAGGCTGAAAGCATCAAAAAACTTATGAATTTCTTATTGTCCACTTCGATTTGCTCTCATCAATCTGGAAGCTAGGGAGTGCCTGTGACGCGGCCTTATCCTCTGTGGGAAGCCGCGAGATAGGACTGTCAGGTACCGCCAGCAGTTGGTGGGGCGACCCGGTCATCGATTGCCGAACGTTGATTGCCGAACGTTGATTCGGCGACCATTGGTGATTTAATTGCTCGAGGGAATCAGCATCGTCACCTTCGCGATCTGATTCAGCGGCCCTCCTTCAGCCGATCACCCAAAAAGTTATCCAGTTCCGGTATCGCATAGATTTTTTCAATCGTTTTTTCAAGCATGTAAGGTACTCGACGGAAGGTAAGCTGACCTCCCTCCAATATGACATAGGAGGCTTGTGGGTTACCATCCCGCGGTTGGCCGACGCTGCCCACATTGATCATCGCTTTTTGTTCGCCCAGGGTGAGCTGATCGCCGAAATCCGACGGTCGGTAGAATTTGTCGCCTTGAACAAACACGCCAGCAACGTGCGTGTGTCCTTGAAAGCAATATTGTTTGATCAGGCTGAAAATTCGTTGTAGTTTTCCCGGGTTGTGAACATCTTCCGGGAAGACATATTCCATCAGCGGGTTCCTGGCGGAACCATGGACAAACGTATGCTCGGCTTCGTGATGTTGACGAGGCAATTCGCAGAGAAAGGTCCAGCGGGCCAAATTTTCAGGGGTTTCGCCGCCGGCCTCCAAGGCCGACCGTGTCCAGAAAATGGCTCGCTCTGCACCGCTGCTAAACCCCTCGGGATCGAAAAGGGCAGCCTGATCGTGATTTCCCAGGATGCACATCTCCATCTGCATCACTTGGTCGATGCATTCACACGGGTTGGGACCGTAGCCAACGACGTCACCGAGGCAGTAGATCGAGCTGATGCCGGCGTCTTGGATGTCTTCCAGCACGGCGGTCAGGGCTTCGAGATTGCCGTGTATGTCGCTGATGATCGCCCGTTTTTGCACGCTTATCCTCGTACTATCGACGCTTCTCTACGGCTAATTTCGCTAGATCCGGGTTGGGAAACACTGGTTGTTCGATCTTGGCCCAGAGAATCAAGGCGGCTGACCGACTTCATGCCGTAGTTTGGTATCTGCGACGGAACCTCTATTTATACGCGAAAGCCGTTCGATGGCTATTCGCCTTCCGCTGGCCCACCTTGCTTTTGAGCCCCCGAGTACGCCATTTTTGGCTGCGAATCTGTGATCGACCTTTTTCGCCTCTACTCAGCGACCCTCGCGAAGTCGGTCCCCGAGCATGTTGTCGAGGTCGGACTCTCGATAGATTTTTGCAATCGTTTCTTCTACGGGATACTCGATTCGGCGAAATGTGATTGATTCATCCGTCAGGATCGCGTAACAGGCACGCGGATCACCATCTCGTGGTTGTCCGACACTCCCAACGTTCACCATCATTTTATCGCCCGTCAGACGATACTCGAAGTCGAACTCTTCAGGACTCAAAAAATCGCCGCTGATGTTGAACACGCCTGGAATATGGGTGTGTCCTTGGAAGCAATACAGCTGAATGCGTTCGAACAGGATTTGCATTTTTCGCTGATTATAGACGTCTTCAGGGAACACGTATTCGTTCGTGGGTTCGCGGGGTGACCCGTGCACGAACAATCGGAGTCCCTCGTCGCGTGTACGGGGTAATTCGCCCAGGAAATCCCAGCGGCCGTTGACGCGGCTAGGCGAGTCACCGGCTTCCAACTGCTCTCGGGTCCAATAGACCGCCCGCAAGGCGACGGGATTGAAGCCATCCGGATCGAACATGGCCGCCTGATCATGGTTTCCGAGGATGCAAACCTGGAATTTCATGGCGTGGTCGAGGCATTCTCTTGGGTTTGGCCCATAGCCGATCATATCGCCCAGGCAGTAGATCTCGGTGATGCCTTGCATCGATATGTCGTCAAGGACAGCGCGCAACGCCTCAAGGTTGCTGTGCACATCACTGACGAGCGCAAGCTTCACTTTCACGGACCTCATAGAACCCAGGGAAACAAAATTGGCATCCAGAGGCTTGAACGCCAGCGGATGCCTATTCCATCTCCGCAGTCTAGGTTTCTGTGAACCTAAGGTCAAGAGTCGTAAGCTCTTGCTGGCTGCGAATCAAGCCGCTGGCCAAGCTCACACGGCCCCAATTTGCCTCCAGATCGCAGCGATCTTCCGCGGCGGCGAATCGCCTGCCTGCCGAAATTCGCGGGTGGCTTCTGCCGCAACTCACGCATCCGTCTGCACTTCCATCATGATGTTGTGCAGGTTTCCGCAGTGGCGACGGGAGGCAGCCCAGGAATTCCCGTTTTCAGCCCAATTATTCCGGCGGGGATTCCGGCGGGGCGGCGAGCTCGGTGGGGCGACTGGACCAATAGCGAGCGAGAATCGTGCCGGTGAACATGCAACCGAAGGTGTAGATCGCGACCGGAATCAGAACGGGTGATTCTTTGCCGAAGATCTCCATCGCCAACGTCACGCCGAGTCCGGCGTTTTGCATGCCAATTTCGAGTGTCAGCGCCCGTCCCATCGAGCTGGGCAGGCGAAAAAGCCGAGCTCCTACTTGTCCGACGCCGTACCCACCCAGATTGAGAGTCAAGATCGCCATTAACAGCGAAGCGTCGATCGATGTGACCCGCTCGCGGTTTGCTGACACCACGACGGCAATGATCCATAAAATCGTAAGATTTGCCACGATCTTGCCGATCGGCTGTGCCCAATCGCGGACGCGGCGATTGAAAAAATCAAATAGCAAGCCGACCAAGAAGCCCCCGATCACTGGGCCAACCACCATCCAGCAAAGTTTGACAACGATCCCTTCCACCGGTACTTCGAACGACTCACTCATCCCCAGCTTGAGTGCGATCGGAACACAGATGGGGGATAGGAGCGTGGCGGTTGTCGTCAGGCAAAGCGAATAGCTCACATTGCCTCGGGCAATCATGGTGAGCACGTTGGATGCCATGGCTCCGGGCACACAGCCCGCCATCATGATGCCAAGTTTCCAAGCGTCGCTCAGTGGAAAGCTGTTGGCAATCAAATAGGCGATCAGCGGCATCGAAAGGTATTGAAGCGTTGTTCCGCAGAGCACGAGGGGCCAGCGACGAAAGACTTCCTGTACTTCATTGACGTGAAGAAGCCAGCCGATTGCGAACATCGTGACGGCAAAGCCGTATGGCACCCAATCGGCCGTGTCCACAAACGGATCGAATTCAAGCCGCGTGGGCCACCCAAAGGCGATTCCCGAGGCAATACAGAGCCAGATAAGCAGAAAGCGTTCTACGACAGCAGCCGTTTTTTGAAGTCCGGTGAGCAACATGCCGGACAATTTAGCATACCAACGATCACTCGGCATACGCCGAATCGAAGGGGCGATCTGGCCCGATGGGGTCTTGGTGTCTGTTTAATTCCGGTAGCCTAGTTTTCAACTCGTCGTCGCTTCTCATCCTCGTCGTCAACATCCAAGTCACCGTGAGTCAGACTGTTGGCCTGAGCAGGACCTGCAGTTTGATAGCCTCCTTCACGAAAGGCAGCCACGAGGTCACCCGAGTCGAACTCGCCGTCGCAATTCCAGTCGCCCGATGCCCAGCCCGAATTACGCACGACACGGTCTTCGTATTCGCCCGCACGGAACACCGTAACTAGATCACCAGAATCAAAGACCCCGTCGAGATTCGCATCGCCGAGTACCGTATTGAGAATGTCGTGGATCAAAAAGTCGACATCCTGCCCGTTGACGGTACCGTCTCGGTTCAGATCATAGCTGGGATTCTGCCCGAAGTGGGCGACGGCGCAGAGCAAATCGATGTCAGCCGCATTGATCACGCCGTTGCCGTCGATGTCACCTGACAGGCCGCTTGTGCCGGGACTCGGCCGAGCTGCTGTCCAGCTCTTTGCGTCATCCCCGTATCCCAACAGGTTGTGGCGAGTCAGCGATTGCCCGCCACCGTCCGCCTCCGTGGGCCATGCTCCCGCGTTCTGATAGGTCACTCGGTCGACCAGGACAAATCCTAGTCCTAGTTGCTCGATGTCTTCGGGCCGGGCAAGATTAATCACTTCGCTTTGATCATCCAGTTGATCGGCGTTTGGATCATCCCGGTCCGAGTAGGCACCGATCAGGCGAATGCCATTCAAGATGTCGTAATGATTGAGAAAGGCCTGAGCACGAGCCGGATCGTTTGCTGGGTCGAAGCCCACAATCACGATCGTATCGTTGGCACCGATCACTGTTCCAGCGGGAAGCGTGTAATCGACGGCGGCGCTTAACTGCCAGTAGCTTAGATCCACTGGGAAGTTGCCTTGATTGAGAATTTCGATGAATTCCAGATCGTCTTCCGAAAGAATTGATCCGACCGGGGGCGCCGCAGGATGGTAATTCACTTCACTGACGATGATGGGTAAATAGCTAATCTCAGGAATGGAAATGTCGGAAATCAACGGGCCCGAATTGGGGTCTTCAAAAGTGAGCTCATCCATGGGGAACAGTTCACCTTCCCCGTTTCCCCAACGTCCAAGCGACACGCCATTTTGTGTTGCGTAAAAACTTACAGCGTCCACAAAGCGCATGGGTTTGCCGTTGGACGCGGCCTCGAGCAGAAATGCGTTGTCTGTTTCTTGTCCGCGGAAACTGAAGCTGAGTTGATTTTCATCAAAGACTCGATAGTCGTTACCTCCGATGACACTTTGAGAGCCTTCGATCTTGAACCGGTAAAGATTGGCTGCTGAATCGCTAATGAACCAATTCGTCATGTCGATCGGTGTGTCAGTGCGATTGTAGAGTTCGATCGTATCGATCTGCGGCAAGTCGGTGTGCGTCAAGATTTCGTTGATCACCACTTCCCGAGTCATCCCCCTACCGTCGGCACCCGGGCTGCCGCCAAACTCAGAGCTGGCATGCCAGCTCTTTGGATCTTTCGCATCCGCTAGCACGTCGATCATTTCCAGCGAGCTTCCCATGCCGTCGGCCCGCGTTGGCCACTCGCCCGTATCGTAATAGGTGAAACTTTGGAGGATCGAACCTGATGGACCCCGCAATTGCAGCGATTCCCCGCTGTTTCGCAGGCTGCCCTTGAACTCACCCTGCTTGCCGCCGTCGCCGTCGTTCCCGATCGCTACTCGAGGTTGGAAGCCGTACCGCGATCGAAAATCCTTCAGATCTTTTGTGGCGACAATTCGTTCCCCAGCGCCTAAGAACTGCTGAGAGAATTGAAAGAGAACGCCTCCCTCAACTCGGTAGTTTCGTAGGTTGAGTTGAGCGTCACCCACATTCATCAGTTCGATGAACTCAAAGTCATCCGCAGCACTGTCTCGCTCACCATAAGCCGGCATCGCATCGTGGGGGTTGTAGTTGAATTCTACAATTTGCAAATCTCCGGCCAACAGTTCCCGGCGTTCGAGAGATTCGACTTGCAGCTTTCGTTTTGATTGCCTTGGTTTCATGAAAGATATCTGCACTCAAATTACCCCGAGAGTGCCAACAGAAACGGACCGCTAGTCGTCCTCTTCCTGTTCGCGAAAAAGAATCTTGACGTCGCCAAACGCCAACCTTGAATGTACACGGAATTCCTAGCGAGTGGCAGCAAAACGTTGCTAGCTGCCTCTCAAAAGTGCGAAATGGTTGGATTCCGGAGAGCTACCGCGTCATCCGGCGTTAATCACCGCCACTTATTTTTAACGTCTGCTCGAAACCGTGCCTTCTGTTGGGGGCCATTTTTCGCTTGGCCGTTTTAACTTGATTTCTTTCGAGGTCCGTTGCGTCGCCAAAAAAGCGTCCCGATGTTGGGCGAAAGCAGTGATTGCAAACCGTTGTAATTGCCCTTGTAGGGCCATCATTGCTACCAATGCTTTCGCCTCCAATCTTGCCGAGACTCGCTAGGCTCACCGTGATTTGGTGGGACTGTTGCGAATACAACGAATTTAGCGGTCATTCCAGCCGATAATTGACAGTGCGATGTTGTTGAATGGGTATCCAAATTTTTTCCGTTTAGAACACTCAACATGACTTGTTGCCTCGCGAGGGATTGGCGTTTTCCTAGGGCGTCGATTCCTGTACAACTCGACCCTTCTCTGTACACACAGCCGGATAGATATGCTCAGCATGGACACGCAGCACTTGCTACGACTTTACCGCACCATGACCCTGGCGCGGAGAATCGACCAGGTCGAACAAGAAATCACTAGTCGTGGAGAGGCTTTCTTCCAAATCTCTGGAAGCGGGCACGAGGGCACGGCAGTTTTTGCGGATTTCTTGACACGCGACGACTGGTTGCATTGCCATTATCGTTCACGAGCCTTGTTGCTTGCTCGTGGAATTCCCGCGAAGCGATTCTTTGACAACTTGTTGTGTAAGAAAGACTCGACTTCTCAGGGCCGACGAATGAATGCATTCTTCAGCTCGTCTGAATTGCGCATTCTCAGCATGGTGACACCTGTGGGGAATCATGCGTTGCAATCGGTGGGCGTCGCAGAAGCTGTTCGCGATGAAGCATCACGGCCGATTGTTTTCTGCGGTTTGGGGGATGGAACTGCGCAACAAGGCGAGGTTTTGGAGGCACTTGGCGAGGCCAAGCGTCGCGAATTGCCATTGCTGTTCGTGATTGAAAACAACCATTGGGCCATTTCCACGCCGACGTCGGGTGGCACCTTCTTTGATTACGCCCGTGCAGCGGGCGATCAATTCATGGGGATTCCGATCCATTATGTGGATGGGCGGGATGTGGTGGCCAGCTACGATACTTGTGGCCCCATCGTGCAGTCGGTCCGCGAAGAACGGAAGCCGGCGATTATCGTCGCGGATGTCGAGCGGTTGACCAGTCACACGAGTGCCGACGATCACTCGCTTTATCGTTCGGCGGATGACTTGGAACAAGCAGTGTCGGATGGTGATCCGATCAAGCGGGCGGAAGCCCATTTAATGACGCGTGGTGTGACTGTGACAGAGCTGGAGTCGATTCGGGCGGATGTGAATCGTGAAGTCGAGCAGGTAGAAAAAGAGGCTTTCTTAGGTGAGGAACCCACTACTGCCCCCGATGCGAAGCGGCATTTGTCGGTCGAGCTCACTCACTCATCCCGCGAATTTCGCGGCAGCGGCGAGCCCACCGTTACGATGCGCGAGGCGATTCGTGACGTCTTGAGTCATCGCTTACGGAGGGATTCCCGTGTCGTACTTTTTGGCGAGGATATCGAGGATCCTAAAGGCGACGTGTTTGGGGTAACTCGCGGCCTGAGCACTTTGTATCCGGAGCGTGTTCTCAACTCGCCCCTCAGTGAATCAACGGTACTCGGCGTTTCGATTGGACGAGCCTTAGCAGGGGAACGGCCCGTTGCCTTTGTGCAGTTCGCCGACTTTTTGCCGCTCGCCCACAATCAGATCGCGGATGAGATGGCAACCATGTATTGGCGCACTGCCGGCGACTGGGAATCACCGGTGATCGTGATGGCCGCTTGCGGAGCCTATCGACCCGGTTTGGGTCCCTATCATGCTCAAACGGCCGAAGCAATCATGGCGCATATCCCGGGGTTGGATGTGTTCATGCCGTCGACGGCGGCAGATGCAGCCGGCCTGTTGAACGCCGCGTTTGAGTCGGGGCGTCCAACCATTTTTCTTTATCCCAAAGCGGGTCTAAATGATGCCAACGTCGCCACATCGGAAGATGTGGCCGACCAGTTCGTGCCGATTGGTCCAGCCCGTAAGGTGCGTGGTGGTCGTGACATCACTTTTGTTGCTTGGGGCAATACGGTGGGTGTCTGCGAACAGGTGGCGGAGGCCTTAGATCGAGTCGGTGCGGAGTCCGATATTGTTGACTTGCGCAGTCTCTCGCCGTGGGACCAACGGAGTGTGTTGGCATCGGCGGAGCGCACGGCTCGCTTGGTCGTCGTTCACGAGGATAATCATACCTGTGGTATTGGGGCGGAGGTGCTGGCGACGGTTGCTGAGAAGGCCCGCGTGCCTGTGGCTTGCCGCCGTGTGGCCCGACCCGACACGCATATCCCTTGCCACTTTGGCAATCAGATTGAGCTTTTACCGTCTTTCGAAAATGTGCTGCAGGTTGCCGCTGATCTATTGGATCTCGATCTGCAATGGATTGAAACGCGACAACAGCTCGATGACGTGATGCTGATCGAAGCGATCGGGTCAGGTCCCTCCGATGACCGAGTGGAAGTCGTGCAATGGCATGTCAAAGAGGGTGACACGGTCCGTCGAGGAGACGCATTGGTTGCTCTCGAGGCATCCAAGTCGGTGTTCGATATGACTTCGACAATCGACGGAACGATTGATCGCCTGCTCGCCGATCAGGGCGATGAGGTGCCTGTGGGCGAACCCCTGCTGAAGTTGTGTTGCGATCCGGCCTCGACTCGGCCGCAGCCCAAGCACACGGAAGCCGATCGCACCCCGGTACTCAAGCCAAAGCCGAAATCGGGTCGACTGATTCTGCCCAGATCGGAAGAAGAGCCGCGACAATTTGATGTCGGTATTTCGAATATTGCCACGGTCGAGGGCAGTCGCTTGGTTAGCAATCGCGAATTGCTTGCCGATCAGCGCCAACGAACCAGCGACGACGTCTTGCGCCGTACGGGCATCGAAAATCGCCGTTGGGTAAACGGTGGCGAGGATGCGATCAGCATGGCAGTCAGTGCTTGTCATCAGGCCTTAGAGCAGGAAAACTTGATTCTTGATGACCTCGACATGTTGGTCTGTAGCACGACCAGTCCAACTTCCGTCACACCTTCGATGGCGTGTCGTGTGCTGAATCGACTGGCTGCTGGTAAGGGTGAGACGATGATGCAGGCATTCGATATCAACGCCGCCTGCTCTGGCTATTTGTATGCTCTGCAGGCAGGCTTCGATTATTTGCAAAGCCGCCCGCATGGACGCGTCATGGTGGTGACGACCGAGGTACTATCGCCCTTGCTTGATCCTGCCGATTTCAATACGGCAATCCTGTTCGGTGACGCGTCGTCGGCGACCGTCCTTTACGGTGAGGCGCATTTCGAAAATGCCCGAGCACGTCTGCATCGTCCCGAATTGTCTGCGAAAGGAGATGTCGGAGGCGCCTTGTCGGTACCTCTGCTGCACGATGGTTTCATTCAGATGGAAGGTCGTAAGGTCTTTAGCGAAGCAGTCCGAACGATGATTGCCAGCCTGAATCGAGCTTGTCAGCAAAACGGGTTGAATATTGATCAATTAGATCTGATCGTGCCGCATCAGGCCAATCAACGAATCTTGGATGCGATTCAGAATCGTATTCAACCTCGGGTCTACAGCAACATCCGACACCACGGGAATACTTCCTCTTCCAGTATTCCGCTTTGCCTGTCAGATATCCTGCCTCAGTCAAAGAGCTCAAGTCGATTTGGACTCTGTGCCTTTGGTGGCGGTTTTACTTTTGGGGCAAGTATTCTCGAAACCAACTAAGCTCCTTGAGCTGATTCAGCGACCGCTGATGGCTGAGAAAAATTAGCTGGTGAGTTGAGTTGTCACCGGGATGCAAACCGTTCCACGGTCTCAGCAAGGACCGTTCGAATAGATTTCGACGAGATAGCCGTCCGGATCGTAGATATAGAGCTGCCGAGCTCCATCCGGACGCGAACGGGGGCCAGTAACCACGTCGATGCCAATTTGTTTTAATTGTTGGTCGGCTGCGTCGCAATCGTCCACTTCGAAGGCGAAGTGGAAACCGCGGGAGGGTTTACTACCGGCAAACTCCGGCATGCCTGATGGACCTGCTTCTTCACTATCGACGTTCATATGGATCTGGGTGGGGCCGACTTGGAACCACAATCCGGCAAAGCCAAAATCGGGGCGTTTCGTGACTTCCATTCCCAGGATGTCCGCATAAAAGGTCGAACTGGCTTCCAGATCCTTCACGACCAGTGTGATGTGGTCAATCGCTTGGACATTGAGACAAGTCGAACTGATACCGGACATTTTTTCTCTCCAGCGTGGCAATGGGCGAAACGCGTTGCGGAGACGAAAGTATACCACTGGCCGCCAAGCGGGTGATGCTCGATCCATCAGATTTGTTCTATCGTTCGACTGCATAGGCACCCACGCCCTTGGGCGTCGAGATGATCAGCGTTCCCCCACCCGTTTCGCTGGGGTAAGCGGAGAGGCCGTTCACCGAGTCGCCAGTCCTGAAAAAATCAAAGAATTCGCCATCATCACTGATCATGTGGATGGACCCATCGGGCCCGACCAACAGCCATTGGTTCTCCTGACCCGCCAATAATTTCGATGACTGAACCGTTTCGACCTGACTACGATAAAATCCCGCAGGTAATCCGTAGCTCCACGCTTCCTGCAGTGCATCGCTGAGCCCGACGGCGATAAGCCGTCCGTCGACCGTTAACGAGATGCCTAAAAATTGGGTGGGTCGGGATGATGGTGATCGGTTTGCTGTCAGGTGATGAATCGGCCGGTTGGGGATCGTTATCGCCGGCCCTTCTTGCCCCGATCGACTTAGAGATCGCAAGGTGCCCCGATCGCTCGTAATTAACAGGTAAGGTGGTTTTGCCAGGTATCGTGGTGCAATCGATGTCACACTGGGGGTTGCCCGATTGCTCCAGACACGATTGCCTGATAGGTCGACGCAGTGAATGCCGGCCGGATCGGCAAAACCGATAAATAACTCCAGTTGGCCATCCTTGTCGACGTCGAGTAATTCCACGTCCAAGATTTTCAGCTTTGATTCACGCGTTTTCGGGTAGCTGAACACGACTTGAAACTGCTCGTTCAGGAGGTGCATTTGCTCGCCAAGTTGGCTGAATCCTGCGTAATACCGCTTGCCGTCCGCGTTGACACTGGTTCGTAGACGGGTGATTCCGGCAGATTCACTCAGCGGCAGCTGCATTCGCATTTTCACTTGCCCTGCTCCATCGAGTTGGACGATCTCGTGGGTGCCGTTCAACAGGCTGATCAGTTTGACGTCTTGTTGGCTGCTGACTACGACGGAATTGCCGGGCGAATCGAGTTTTGACGATTGCCAAAGCTCACGAAGTTTCAGCTTTTGAGGCTCGGAAGCGGCTGGCAATTCGGTCTCGGCTACAACACTTGGTTCGGACGAAATTCGCGCCAGAACCAACTGTCTTTCATACGCTTTTTGTTCTTGCGAAATTCGCTGTTTTACTTCCAAGCCAATGTTTTGTCCGGTCGCAATTCGCTCAATTGCTCGAACCAAGTTTTCGCGAATGTTGGGGTTCGCACCCACTTCAAAAAATTGCAGACGCCGTTCCTCATCTAAAATTACAACCGTGGGCGCATCTTTGATCTTCAGTAGGTCACGACCGGCGGCGGAAGGGTCCCGCAACACGGGGAATTCTAATTTCAATTGATCGGCGAGCGCTTGTAATTGTTGGTTCGACACGGCTGCAGCGTTGTCAGCGCAGATCGCAGCAAATGCAAGTTTGTCGCTGATGCGAGCCAAATCATCTTTCGCACGTTTGATCCGCGGTAGGGTCGCTCGAGAAGTCGGGTGGTCCTGAAACCAACAAAGAATGAGTGTTTTGCCCGACCACGGGTCATTGTCAAAAGGCCGATTCTCGAGCGTTTCGAGTGGGAAATGGGCGATCGTATTGCCGAGTAAGTCGCTTGGAAGTTTGACGGGGGGCAACACGAAAAAACGAACGAATTCGCTGTCAGCCGGTGGTTGGCGATTGAACGTCGTTTCCACCGAATCTCCAAAACGAACGTCATGCATCTCGAGTCTGAAAGAGCATTCCCGAGGTCGTTCTGATTCGGGAAGTTGTCCAAAAAGTAATTCCGGCGGGTATTCGATCCGTCTCAAAGCCTCATCCTGAGGCGACCACCAAAAGATATACGATCCCGAGGGGAGGCTAATCTGATAGCGTTGGCAGGTGACCTTATTGAGAGTTTCATCATCCAAACGGACGACCGTGCCGTTTGCTGCGAGCTGCGGGAAAAACTCGCCATTCATCAAGAGTCCCAGTTGGGATATCTCCAAATTCAAAGGCATGCCAAATAACGCACTCATGGCCTCGTTGGGTAAGGCTGGATTGACCAGTTCCGTGGCCGCGTAGATTTGTGTTGCCGTCAACGTCGCTGGTGCTGGCATCCGAATGACCTGTCCGTCCAGGTTGTTTGTCGTTGGATCGATGATTTGTGTCCACAACGACGTGCTATCACTATGGAGTTCGAGTGAGTTGACTCCACGCATAATCTTCATGTCGATTTTGTTGGGACGCACGAACCGTGTTTCGATCCGAGCGTTGTCAACCGTGCGATGGTTGCCCTGTTGATAACGAAGCGCAATCGTAGCTCGATCTGAGTAGGCTTTGCACTCTTGGTACCGAGCAAAGATTCTTTGTAATTCTTGTTTGGCGTTTGGCGAGCCAGTGGAGCGGACTGGAGTGGGGGTTTCACCGCAGCCTGCGAAAATTGGAGCGACAATGAAAATCCATCGAATCAAGGCTCGAGGCTGGTTTTTCTGGGCGGGCAGGATTCGAGTTAAGTGGGCATGCATGGTGGCTTCTATTTCAAACGAAAATGAGTCGGAGACGAAAAATTGATCAAGAATTCTTTGCGAGATCGAGCCTCCAGCAGCGATTACGGAAGCCAAGTACCGACGAATTATCGGCAAATTGATGCTGACTCACCATACCGGTTCCGCAAGCGAGGGGGTGCATCCTCCTAAGGCTCTTTGTCTACCAGCGCTCAGACACTCATTGACCGAGTTTGCACCTGCTCTTAGGCTGTGCGTTTGCGCGATTGGAATCCTACCGGTTCGCTGTTTTATCGATGGGTGAGTGGAAGCCATGTCTACCTATGAATTTGGAATCGATTCGGAGTTCTCATTGCCGGATGAGATCGGCGTGAGCCAATATGGAGCGCCGGCGGGAGAGGCGGTGGATGATGCGAAGGCGGCGGTACTCGAATCGCTTCAAAATCCTCACGGATTTCCGCCCCTCAACCAAACGATAGTGCCGGGTGATCAGGTGACACTGGCCATTGGCGAGGGATTGCCCCAAGTGGCGGCTGTGGTGGCGGGGGTGGTCAATGAGTTGTTGTCTGCAGGTATTGAGGCGGATGCGATTCGCATTGTTCGTAGTGCTGTAGATGCTCGCTTGTCACGTGCAAATCCTACTCGCGATTTACCCGCTCCGATTCGGGATCGGATCGAAGTGGTCGTTCACGATTCATCAGATCGAGAATGCTTGAGCTTGCTGGGGCATTCCGTACACGAGGATCAACCTGTCTATGTGAATCGTCAAATCGTAGACGCCGACGTCGTCTTGCCACTGGGGGTGATCAAAGCCTCGGGTTCGCTTGGATATCTGGGCGTGCATGGGATGTTGTTTCCGACTTTTGCTGACGATGAAACACAACGCCGCTTCAATGCGCCGGAATCATCATTGGCGGATGTGGAACTTTCGCGTCGTCAGGAGGAAGCGAAGGAAGCGAGTTGGATGCTAGGGGTCCGGATGACGATTCAAGTCGTACCGGGAGTCGGTGACCAGCTTGTGGAGGTATTATCTGGGGATGCGACGGTCATTGATCAAATTGGTCGAGAACGATGTGGGAAAGTTTGGGGAGTCCATGTTCCCGAGCGAGCTAGTCTGGTGGTGGCGACTCTGCCGGGGGGGCGTGAGCAACAGTCTTGGTCTAATTTTGCTCGAGTTCTCGATGCGGCACTACGAGTAGTTCGCGATGACGGAGCAATTGCCGTTTGTTGCGATCTTAGTGCCAAGCCCGGCCCCGCGCTCAAACGCCTCGCGGGAGCTGAATCGTTAGACTCGGCAAATCACGCCGTCCAGAATGATCGGAGTTACGATGCATTGACCGCAACCCAGCTCGTTCGAACGCTCCAACGAGCGCGTGTCTACATGTTAAGCCAATTGGAGGAAGACGTTGTCGAGTCGTTGGGAGTCGCCTACGTTTCTTGTCCCGAGGAGCTGATTCGACTCGCTTCCCACTATGATTCTTGTATCTTGTTGCAGAACGCACACCAAGCCGTTCCGATTGTCGAGTCGGAAGAAGAATAAGTGAATAATCCCAGATCCAAGGAAGCTTTGATGAACGGATATGATGCACTGACAAAAGAATCCGGTCTGGTGGATTTCTGCGATCGGACTCAAATTGAGTTCAGCGGGGAAGATCGAAGCGCATTTCTGCACAATCTATGCACCAATGACATCAATAAATTGAATTCCGGAGATGGTTGTGAAGTGTTCATCACAACGGTACGTGGAAAAGTACTCGCTCATGGAATCGTCTTCTGTACACCGACTTCACTGATCTTGGAAACAGCAGCAGGGCAGGGCGATCTGCTGATGGCGCACTTCGATCGTTATCTGATCAACGAGGATGTTCAGCTTTATGATCGGTCGTCCGAGTGGTGCGAATATTTGTTGAGCGGGCCGCAAGCCGAACAAGTCTTGGCGGAGTTATACGTCGCTGAAATACCTGCGACTCAGGGCGCTCATCAGGCAGTCCAAGTTGATCGTGTTGACGGTTGGATACGTCGGGTACCATGGTTGTCAGCAAGCACTTTCCTGATTGGGACTGCTCGCCTGGATGCCGAAACGTTGTGGGGGTGTCTCTTAAAGGCAGGCGCCCACGAATGCGATCTCGACAGTTTTCATGTCGTGCGTTTGGAAACAGGTTACCCCTGGTTTCCCGTCGACATCGGTGAGGCGAATTTGCCGCAAGAAGTAGCTCGAGATGAAGAAGCAATCAGCTTTCAGAAAGGTTGTTATCTCGGACAGGAAACGGTTGCTAGGTTAGATGCCTTGGGTCACGTTAATCAGATCCTGACGTTGATTCAACTGGCCGGTTCGGTGGTGCCGTCCGAAGGTACGGAAATCGTAAGCGATGGACAGGCTGTCGGTCGTGTCACTTCCGCGACGTTTTCTCCTCGACTTCAAGCACCGATCGCATTGACCGTGCTCCGATGCTCCGCCTTGCGGCAAGCTCTCAACGTGGGCGAAATAACCGCTTCCGTCGTGGCACTGCCAGTCAATTGACAATCGATGGTCCGAAGGAGTTGATTGGTGCGCGCGATCGTCTTCGAACAATTTCAACAACCATTGCAAGTTTGTGACGTGCTGGATCCAACACCGCCCGCCGACGGTGTTGTGATTTCTGTTGCTGCCAGCGGTCTTTGCCGGAGTGATTGGCATGGTTGGATGGGACACGATCCGGATATTCAGCTGCCGCATGTGCCGGGACATGAATTTGCCGGCCGGGTTGCAGAGGTTGGGCCTGAGGTGACACGATGGCGGGTCGGTGATCGTGTCACGGTGCCGTTTTGCGTCGGATGTGGTGCCTGTGAGACCTGTCTACAAGGTGACCTGCAGATTTGTGATCACTATTTTCAACCGGGTTTCACAGCCTGGGGGGCGTTCGCAGAATATGTTGCGATTCCTCACGCTGATCTAAATCTTGTTCAACTCCCAGAGGAATTGGCCTTTGACGCGGCGGCCAGTTTGGGCTGCCGAATGGTGACGGCCTTCCGTGCCGTCGTTGATCAAGGACGGCTTCAACCTGACCAATGGATTGCTATATTCGGCTGTGGTGGGGTTGGACTCTCGGCGGTGATGATCGCGAAGAGCTTGGGAGCGAAGGTCATTGGGATCGATGTCCAACCGTCTGCTTTGCAAATGGCTGCCCAATTCGGGGCGGATTACATGATTGACCCCGCCAACGAGGATCCTGTCGATGCGATTCGCGACCTGGTGCCGGCTGGTGTTTCCGTGACAATCGATGCCTTGGGCCGTGCGGATATTTGCTGCCAAGCGATTGCCGCTCTGCGCAAACGTGGCCGGCATGTCCAGGTGGGTTTGTTGGCTGGAGCGGAAGTGTCATTGTCTTTGGATCAAGTGATCGCGAAAGAGCTTGAGCTGTTAGGAAGTCACGGAATGTCTGCCCAAGCATACGGACCATTGCTCGAGATGATTGCGTGCGGGAAACTTCACCCCGAGCGATTGATTGCGGAAAAAGCCCGCCTCGATGATCTTCCCCGACTGCTGCCCCGCATGGGACGAAATCAGCACCACGGGATCACCGTCATTGAATTGACGCAGTCGGATTGACGTTGTTTTGTGTCGGACCGCAGCTTCGTTTTACGACCGGAACAAGGTTGTTCGAAAACCTACTTATTGGCATCCATCACCCGCTGAACAATCGACGCGTCAAAGTAGTTGATCGACATGCCGGCGTCCACCACGATTTGTTGGGCATTGATGCCACTCGATCGGGGGCTGAGTAGGAATGCGGCCGTGTTTGCCGCCTCGCCGGTTTGCACGGCCTTGCCACGTGGGATTACTTGTTCGGCAAACAGGTAGGCGTCTACGTATCCCGGGATCCCTGCTGAGGCACTGGTCTTGAGCAGTCCGGGGGCGACTGCGTTAAAACGCACTTGCGAAAACTGACTAAATGACTTCGCCAAGAATGCGAGCGATGAATCCAGAGCTGCTTTGACGGGTGCCATGAAACCGTAGTTTTCGCTCGCCATCCGAGTTGTTGAAATCGAGACGGTGACGACCGAAGCATCCTGGCTGAATAGGTCCTTAAATGCATTGGCAATTGCAATCAGTGAGTAGCAGGAAACGTCAATCGTACGAAGGAACTGTGCTTTTCCCGTTTCGTGGAATGGTTTCATGCCGCCGGAGTAGTCGGCGAATGCGATGGAATGCAGGAGACCGTCAACCTGTGGATGCTGCTGTTCAATCTGAGTTTTTACCGCGGCAATTTGCTGCTCGGACTCGACATCGCAGACATAGATATCGGATTCCGGGAAGAGCTTTGAAACCGCTTCGCGCCGTTGCTCGGAACGAACCACGTAAACGACATTCGCGCCAGCCGCTGCGACGCACTTGCCGACATGATAAGCGACGCTTTTTCGATTCGCGACACCAAAGATAACGATCGTTTTGTCTTCAAGCTGTAGGAAATCCATGAGGTGCCCTTGAGGTTGTGCCCTTGAGTTCAGACCCTTGAGTTCAGACCTTTGAGTTCAGACCCTTGAGTTCAGACCTTTGCCCGCAAAACCCTCGGGCTGAGCGGTTGGGGTTCAAGAGACATCTTGTGGAGCTGCCAGAGCGCAGGCAAATTCGAATCTCAGTACCGTTTCCTTGCCTCGCATCATCTTGGCTTTCATGAAGAAGGCATTTGAGACCTTTTCGATAAGCTCTACCTCGATTTGAACTTGGTCGCCTGGTCGAACCATTTTTCGAAAGCGAACATCGTTCATGCGAGTGGCGACGGGGACGCCTTCCCCTGGGGCTTGCGCGAGGAGGATTGCCCCGGCTTGCATGCTTGCTTCACAAAGAATGATCCCCGGCACGAGAGGATAGTTGGGGTAATGTCCTTGGAAAAAAAACTCTTCGGCTCGGAACGTCTTTTGGCAAACGATTCGGTTGTCGGATTGTTGTACGACTTCATCGATTAACAGCATCGGCGGCCGGTGAGGGATCATCGCCTCGATCTGTTGCTGATTCATGGCGCGGGGGCTGTCTGGAGACATGAGCCTGATTTCGTTGAGGTTTTCATGAGCAGAGCGTCAACATCGTTGGCGACGATGACTCCATAATTTATCGCGCCTAACCAGCCCGACATGATGATTCCTACGCTGCCAGCGTGAAAAAGGCCGCCCACTTGTTCGGGGAGTGATCTGCTGACAGCCAAGCCTTCGAATTTCGTGCCGAAGCTGGAGCCCTGCAGGTGTTTCGTGTAGTGCTGAAACGTTTTGGGCGTTGCGACTTCAACGTGGTCCACCCGCTCACGAATGTTCGGTACGTAGCGATCAAGATCATCAAGGGTTGATTCGGCCAGATCGGTCTTGCTTGCCTGGTAGTCTTCCTTATTCAACGCGTTCCAATCTTCAAAGTTGGCGTTCGTGCTGGAAACGATCAAGCAACGCGGTCGACCCTCGGGACGAGTACGAGGATAGTAAAACGAATAAGTGCGACTGGTGATGTCGCGGCTCAGTAACAGATCCGTGCGGAACAGGGGTGCTTTGGAACTGAACAACAGATCGCCAGTTGACTCCTCCACTCGTTCGTCTTCCTTCAACGCCATGTAGACTTGCGTACTGCTGTTGTTGAGTCTGACTTCTTGAGCGTCTTCGACGAATTTCTTGTCCAGATGGTCTTTTCCGACTAGTTGAAAGATCGTTGATTTTAGGTTTGCATTGGAGACGACAGCGGACGTTTTGATTGTTTTTCCATTCACCTGAACGCCGGTTACTTTGCCCCGGTCGACGACGATTTTTCCCACATCACTACGGATGCGAATGTCGACGCCGTTGTTCAACATCTCGGCCTGCATGTGTTTGACTAGCTTGTCCGTCCCACCCTCGAAGGTGAAAACACCTTTGGACATGAAGTTTGAGAAAACAATTCCATAAGTGATGGCAGGATCTTCCAGAGTCGAACCGTTGGCGTAAGTAATCGGTTCCATCAACAGCCGAATTACATCTTCTCGACCGGGGAAAAAACGATCGAACAGTTGCCGGGTTGTTGTGCCCTGGTCGTCGTAGAAGTTCATGCCGCGAGCCGTATCGAAGAAACCATTTACGTTCGCCGCTTCGATCTTGAAATGCTCAGTCAGTAGCCGAGTGAAATCCTCTCGGTTGAAAGAAGTCGTCAGCGAGAACATCGGATTGTCGAATCGAATGTTCTTCAGTTGGACAATTGAATCTGCGATTTCCCTGGTCCAATAACGACGGCAGCTCTTGATCATGCCGTAGGGAAATCCATGCAACGAAATGTCAAAGATGTGTCCACTCGGTCGCTTGAACCAAGTGGCCATTCCGCCCAATTTGTAATGTTGCTCGAGTAGCAGAACAGATCGTCCGGCGCGCGCCAAAACATTGGCCGCAGTCAGTCCGGCTAAACCGCTGCCGATGACCACGACATCGTACGAATCTTTCGTGCCTTTCAGAAAATCCCTTGCCATACTCGTTTTGGTCCCGAAGCTTGGAAATGAAAATTAACTTCGCAAGCAGTGCTGATTCGCGATTGAGATTCCACTGATGATCGACCCTATGATACCGACAAAGCCCTGATCTGTCCCGCACACATACAAGTTTTCGATGTCAGTTGTGCCGTCTAGCTGCTTGGTAGGAGCGCCGTAAACGGCGCCGTTGTCGTGCCAAGTGAAACGGCGGATCGTGGCGGGCGTAAAAGTGTCGGTGTCAATGACGTGCCCGCGAAAATCCGGCACGAAGCGAACAGCGGATGCGATCGCCCGGTCGTACCACCTGAGCTTTTCTAGCCGGTATTGTTCCTCTGACAAGGCTGCCCATCGATCGAAATTCGCGATCGTCGTGATGCGGATGACTCCGTCCGGCAAACGTTTTTCTTCATCGTCGGAGTCGTAAAGGAAATTGTTGGGGGAGCAGATGACCCCCGTGCGGACGTCGCACAGTTCGTCAATCGGTTTCTGCCAATGGAACTTTTCTGAGTCGTTGTAAAACACGATGGTGCGGTTATATCCCACTTCGACGGGCTTCCTGTCCAGGACCGAAATGGATTCGACAAAAGAAAGTTGGCCGGCGTCCGCTGTGCTTACGCGGTCGACATCGTCGCACATGCGCATCGTCTCGACCCAGCCGGCTGATGAGAGGATTCGTTTTCCCTCGATTTCGGTGCCATCATCGAGCACCACGCCGGTGGTTCGACCGTCCTCGATGTGAATGTGGTCCACGCCGGCGCGTAACCGGAGTTCGCCCCCCAGTTCGCGGTAGCGTTTGACCAAGTTTTTGAGAATCAGACGGACGCCTGCCAGTGGCCTCGCAAAACCTTCCATGAAAATGCTACGGAACATAATGCAAAATTGCCCGAAGTCCATGTCGTTTTCACGCGCATTGCCGTACCACATCAGCGGGCAGAGCAGCATTTCGATGAGTAGAGGTTCGCTGATCTCTTCCGCCAAGATCTCTCTTGCCGATAACTCGTATTCGTTGGCTGAGAGATCGTCGTAGTCGACAATTCTGCCCACAACTCGCTCAAAACCATCGATTTGATCAGGGAATCGCGACGAAATCTCCGATTTAAGTAACTCGAGGTCGTTGCCGAAGTCGAGTTTCGCGTCCGGAAATGCGATCGTTGAACCAATCTGTGGAGACAACGCAAAATCTTCCCAGCGAAATCGCAACTGCCTTAATAGTCGCGCAAAAGGACCCTTCTTGGTTCCTTTCGGCGTGAAGTTGGTAATCGCGTGCAAGCCGACGTCGTAGTCACGGCCGCGCAATCGATAGAAGGAATTCAGTCCGCCAATCGTGTAATGGCGTTCCAGAATCAAAACCTTCTGGTCGAAGTAGGCAAGGCGAATGCCGGCCGCGAGACCGGACATTCCTGCACCGATGATGATCGTATCGTACATCTCAAGAGGATCTGGCGAGCGCTAACGGTTGAGGGGGCACCGAGTGTAGTCGTGGCAAAACTTTGAGCAGGCGCGCTCGCGAGATTGCAGCTGAAGGCAAGGTGGATAGCTAGACGGCGACATCCTTCATTAATGGTTCCAAGTAAGTGCAAGTGCTCTGCATGCTGGCCAGTTCCGGATAGTCCTCTTCCGGAATCTGAATCCGATAACGCTTGCGCAATTCCATCACGATATCGAGGAAGTCCATGCTGTCTAATTCCAGCTGATCGCGAAAGGCAACATCGTCTTTCAAATCACTTAAGTCTTCATCCGGTGCGATATTCTCGAGGATGTCGAGGATCACGCCGCGGATTTCGTTGGGTGTCATTCGTTCACTTACTCCCGTTGATGAACTGATTAAAACCTTTTGATGATGACAACCGAATTGATGCCCAGCATGCCAAACGAATTGTTGAGGATATATTCGACCTTTTTCAATTCGCGCGGTTGATTTGCAACCAAACCGGGCAGCTCGCATTCTGGATCAAGTTCTTCGACATTGATCGTTGCGTGACAGACTCCGTCGTCAAACGACACTAAATTACCCGCCAGTTCTAAGGCGCCCGCGGCGCCCATGCAGTGGCCGATGAAACTTTTTGTATTATTGAATTGAACTGAATCGCAGCCTCCGAAGGCACGTCGCAAGGCTGCGCACTCTTGGGAATCGCCGCTGGAAGTACCTGTTGCGTGCGTGCTGACGATGTCGATCTGATTTGCCGACAAGCCCGCTCGCTTCAAGGCCAACTCCACACACTCCGCTTGGCGGTCACTGTTCGGCAGCACGAAATCGGTCGCGTCTGTGTTGATTGCGTAGCCCGCCAATTCACCATAGATTTTTGCTCGCCTTCGCTTCGCATCACTCAAACGCTCCAAGACATACATGCAGCCGCCTTCCGCGACCACGATGCCCGTGCGATTGGTGTCAAAGGGGCGGGAAGCTTTCGTGGGATCGTCGTGCTCTGCCAACGCGCCTTGACTCTTGAAGCTGGCAAAGATCCCGAAGGTGTGAATGCTTTCGGAAACGCCTCCGGCCAAAGCGACATCGCATTCGCCAAGCCGTAACATTTGCGCACCTTGAATTAGTCCTGCGTTGCCCGCCGCACATGCCGCTCCGATCGTGTAGTGCGGGCCGTTTACACCTGTGTTTAACGCCACTTCCCCGGCCGGATTGTTGGCAACCGTCCGTGGATTATGGTGATGCGACCAAAAGGCCGTATCGTAATCGTATCCCTTGAGTTCGAAAATCTCGTTTTCCGTTTCCACGCTACCGTGCTCGGTCACACCGACGTAGATGCCTACGCCTGCCTTATCGACGTTTTCCCAGTCGAGACCGCTGTCAGCAATCGCTTCACGCGTGCTGTAAATACCCACGGAGCCGGCACGCGTCCCTCGACGGGAGTCCTTGCGGCTCTGGTATCGTCGAGTGTCGAAATCGCAGACGCCCGCCAGCGTCTTGCCGACATAACGAATCTCATAAGGGCTCACGCCACTACGCCCCTCCAGCAGGTTCTCCCGAAAAGTTTTCAGGTCGTTCCCGTTGGGGGAGGTCAAGCCGATGCCTGTGATCACGATGCGTTGATCCTCAGGCAGGTCAACCGTCGACGTCGAAGCAATCATCTGCGATCCTTGCGTTTCTGTAAACTCTTGAGGCTACCCATTCACCCACGAGTTGGCAAGACGCCGCATTCCCTCCGCGGTTGAAATACGGGGCGAATATCCAAAGTCGTCGCGCGCGCGCTGAATGTTAAAGTGGTGGGAACACGCTAACTGGGATGCCAGGAAGCGGGTCATGCGGGGTTCCTGCTCGAGCCGCAGCCCTCGGTGGATTGCTTCCAATATCGTCCCCAGTTGCCAAGCGGTGGTGAATGAAATCTTTCGCTTGATGTGCGATTGTCCCGCGAGCTTGAGGAGATCGTTGATCCAGTCCCAGCAATTGACAGGCTCTCCCTGGCTGATGAAGTAGGCGCGTCCGTTCACCGGCGAGCCTTTGCCCAGCGCATCGCAAGCCTGGAGGTGGGCCTCGGCCGCATTTTCGACGTAGACCATGTCAATTAAATTTTGGCCATCGCCGACCTGTCGAAGTTTTCCCGATTTCGCCCGCTCGATCAGTCGCGGCACTAAGTGGCTGTCACGTGGCCCCCAAATGAGGTGTGGACGCAAAGCACAGCTGTAGAGTTGATCGCTACAGGCAGCCAAGACGGCTTTTTCTGCCAACGCTTTGGCGTGTGGATAATGGCAGAGCCAGCTATCGGGATAGGCGGCCGTCTCATCCTGGTTGATTTGGTCGCTGCCGTCAAAAGTGACGCTCGGACTACTGGTGTAGATTAACTTTGGAACGTTTTGGGAATGACAAGCGGCGATCACATGTTGGGTGCCCAGCGTGTTAATTTCATAATAGTCGTTCCACTTGCCCCAGATTCCTGCGATGGCCGCCGTATGAAAAACGGCGTCGATGCCCTCGCACGCTTGCTCGACCGCATCCGGATCTCGAATGTCCGCCGAGATGCAATCCATGCCGGCGGCGGCCAGTTCGGGGTAGTTCCCTCGAGCGAGCACACGGACTTGGTCGCCCCGCTGCTGTAATTGCTCCGCGATGTAGCGGCCCAAGAATCCCCCGGCACCGGTGACTAACGCCCGCATCGTTTTGTGGTTCCCGTCGTTCCCGCTCTCTGTAACCTTCAGTCGCTCGAGAAAACCTTCAGTCGCTCGAGAAACGCAAGTCCTCAATCGCCGTCTGACGTCGGGGCAAAGCCCATGGCAGCGTAGAAGCCCATCGCCGCTCGCCAAGCACGTAACGTTTCAATCTCCATTTGGCCAACCGCCCGTTGTCCGCATTCTCGCTCGCAGGCCAGCACAAGCAACCGCCCGATGCCGCGTCGTTGGTGCGTCGGGGCGACCGCCAGCCAGTGAAGTCGGCCAGCATGGGTGTCAATCCGCGGCAACTCCAGCGTGATCGCCCCGACAAGCGTCGGGCCGTCAGTGGCAAAAAACGAGCAGGAATTGGCGAACCAGGGGCGCGTTTGTAGCTCGCGACGAAAATCAGCCAGCTGCCAACCCCGGCTTGCTGCCCGCTCAAATGCCCGATTTTGGAGTTGGAGCCAGGCCGGCAAGTCCGGTTCGATCGGCCTTCGCACGAGTTGCAGCGGTTCCAGCGGCTTGGCCAACTTTTCGCTTGATGCGGCGGTCGTGTGGACTTTTTTCAACAGCCGGACGACCGGCGAGCGGTTGTCTGGTTCGGATTTGGGCCATTTCATGGCCTTTGATCCTACCCGGCAATCGGTGCGAACGTCAGTCGGCCGCCCCGGTCTGATCAATTGATGGCTGGATGAATGAAAACTTTCATTTCCGGGCTTGTTTTATGACATAATTAAGCACTAGAATGCCGGATCTGGTCTTTTGTGATTGAAAGTAGTCTCGTTATCGGCCATAATCGCCGTTTATCGCTAAGTTGTTTGAATGAAACCAGTCAATGGATCGATTTTATGCTGACGGAAGAGCGTCGAAGCCGGCTTCTTGATTTGGTGCGGCAGCGTGGATTTGCCTCACTGCCCGAGTTGACCAGTGAAATGCAGGTCTCGTCCTCCACGATTCGACGAGATTTGGACTATTTGGAGGAAACCGGTTCGGCCAAGCGGACGCACGGCGGCGTGTTTTATACGGGGCCGACCCCCAAGTTGCCGCACTTTGATCAGCGGCAGCAGATGGAATGGGATCGCAAGAAGCAGATCGCTCAGCGGGCGGCCGAGTTGGTCGAAGACGGGGACACCATACTCCTTGATGGTGGCAGTACGACCTACGAGTTTGCCCAACGATTGATTGGCCGCAATTTGCAAATTGTGACCAATTCGTTGCCGGTTGCCACTTTGTTCAGTTCGGGGGGCGCCAACGATTTGATTTTGATCGGTGGCTACGTGCATCAGCGGACGGGTGTTTGTTTGGGCCCCTATGCGAATCGGATGGTGAAGGAATTAAGTGTTCGTCGAGCGTTTCTCAGTGTGGCGGGAATCAACGAGCGAGGTTGCTTCAATAGCAACTTGTTATTGGTCGAGACTGAGCAGGCGATGATGAGTGTTGCAGATGAAGTGATTGTGTTGGCGGACAGTACAAAATTTGGACATCAGAGCTTGGCGTTGATGTGTCAGCTTTCAGATATCGACACGCTGATTGCAGATGCGGATCTCGTTCAAGATTGGCGTAGCAGAATTTGCGCCGCTGGTGTGAATCTGTCGGTCGCGGGTACGACGGACAACGGCTAGGAGTATACAGGTATGTCAGCAGCGAATGGAACAATGGATCGAGATGCGATTGAACGCATTGTACGGCAGATCGTATTCGCCGGTGACACGGCCACATCGGCCCCTGTTGCTGGCCCTGTTGCCGACGAATTGGTAGTCAGTATTTCTGCGCGGCACTGCCACCTCACCGATGCACATGTCGAAGCTCTTTTTGGTCCGGGTGCGACATTGACGCCGAGTAAGTCTTTATATCAAGACGGGTTTTTTGCAGCCGAAGAGACGGTCATGTTGGTCGGTCCTCGACGTCGCATGCTGCCAAATGTGCGCGTGCTTGGACCAACCCGTCCCGACAGTCAAGTGGAGCTGGCGTTTACCGATGCCATTTCACTTGGGATTGCTGCACCCGTTCGTATCAGTGGTGACGTGCAGGGGACGCCCGGTTGTGTGCTGGTCGGTCCGCAGGGCGTGGTGGAATTGGAGCAAGGCGTAATTCGAGCTGCTCGGCACGTTCATATGAATTTTCAGCATCTCGCTCAATACAACGTTGAAAACGGCGAGGCGATGAAACTGCGAGTTGAGTCCAATGGATGCTCGCTAGTGATGGAAGATGTGATTGTTCGTGCCGGAGAGAATATCAAGCTGGAGGTGCACCTTGATACGGATGAGGGGAATGCTTGCTTCCTCGATTCGGCCAGCAAAGTTGAGTTACTCAAGCAGGAACCGTGTGATTGTCATAAACCTTGAGTCGATCTTTATGTTCGACTTTTATCTTTCGGCGGGCTTCGCTCGCTCAAAAACTGTTGGGAGAAAATGAAACGATGGCCAAAACACTTGAAGCCTTAGGCATGATCGAAACGAAGGGCTTCGTCACCTTGATCGAAGCCACTGACGCGATGATGAAAGCGGCGAATGTCAACTTTGTTGGCTGGGATAAGGTTGGCAGCGGGCTGGTAACCGCTTTTGTGACCGGCGATGTGGCAGCAGTGAAGGCAGCGACGGACGCGGGCGCCAATGCGGCTGGCCGCATTGGTGAAGTTGTCAGCGTCCAGGTCATTCCAAGGCCCCACGAAGATCTGAACATTGTTTTGCCGCCGCCGGTCAAGACGGGCAAGTAAATAAGTTTTCATTGAGACGCAAACGAGGAATTGTAGTTATGCAAAATGCAATTGGATTAATTGAGACAAAAGGTTTGGTCGGTCTGGTTGAGGCTACTGATGCGATGGCCAAGGCAGCCAACGTGCAGATTGTCAAACGCGTATCGATTGGCGGTGGTCTGGTAACGACGGTCGTCAGTGGTGATGTGGGCAGTGTTCGTGCTGCAGTGGAAGCCGGTGCTCAGGCGGCCTCGCAAGTGGGTGAGCTGGCGGGCAGCCACGTACTTCCTCGTCCTGCGGAAGGCCTGATGGAAGCGTACCTGGGTTAGTCAACCGGTTGCAGAGACTCGTCTGGTGAGGGCTCTGCAGAACGCGTTGTTGGTGATGGAGCGATCATGAAGATCTTGGTAGCGAATCTCGGATCCACGAGCTTTAAATACCGTTTGTTCGACATGTCGGATGAGCGGCAACTGGCACGTGGCGGGGTTGAGCGAATTGGCTCAGCCGAGAGCCACTGCTTTGTGCAGATTGGTGAGCATACGGAGGAGCTGACGGCTTCGATTCCTGATCATGCGTTGGCGGTTAGGCAATGCTTATCGCAGTTGACCGACGCGGAGCACGGTTGCTTGGGGGATGCGTCCGAAGTCGCCGCCATCGGATTCAAGGCGGTTCACGGCGGGCGAGTTAGCGGCGTGCAGCGGGTTAACGACGATGTCTTAGCAGCGATGGCGGAAATGAATCAAGTGGCGCCGGCTCACAACCCGCCCTACATCGCAGCAATGCGACTATTGGGAGAGCGGTTGCCTGAGATTCCCCTGGTTGCTGCCTTCGAAACAGGTTTCCATCAAACCGTTTCACCAAGCCATCGTTACTATGCGATTCCCAAGCAATGGTCAGAGAATCTTCAGATTAAGCGCTTTGGTTTTCACGGGGCCAGTCATTGTTACATCGCGACGCGTGCCGCGGAAATCACAGGACAAACCGATCAACGTGTGATCTCTTGCCATTTGGGAGGCTCTAGCAGTTTGTGTGCCATTCGCAATGGGAAGAGTGTCGCCACGACGATGGGCTTGAGTCCTCAGACGGGATTGCCACAAAACAATCGCGTGGGTGACTTTGATCCCTTTGCGTTGCCTTTAATTATGCAACATACGGGCAAGTCTCTGGATGAAACCTTGCATGCGTTGGCTTGCGAGAGTGGCTTACTTGGCCTCAGTGATGGCGTCAGCGGCGACATTCGCGACCTGGAGCAAGCCGCGGCCGACGGTGATGAAAACTCGCAGTTGGCACTGGATGTCTATATCGCCGAAATACGACGACATCTGGGCGGTTTACTGGTTGAACTGGGGGGAGTGGACCTGTTGGTGTTTACCGGAGGCATCGGTGAAAACGGAACACAGGTTCGTCGCCAGGTGTGTCGCGATTTGGCGAGTTTAGGACTTGAGTTGGATGAGTCGAAAAACAAGCTGGTCGACGGTGAAACGTCGCTGCAGACCCCGGCGAGTTCCGCTCAGATTTGGGTGCTTCCTACGAACGAAGAATTGATTGTTGCCCGTCAGACGCAGCAACTGATACGAGGTTAGTTTCATGTTTGTTGCCAAAGTGACCGGATCGTTAGTTGCGACTCAAAAAGTCGATTCCATGGTGGGTTTCAAGTTGTTGATTGTCGAACCCTATCGTTTGGAATCCAAGCAAAGGAAGGCGTTGACGACAACTGGTAGAACCTTTGTTGCGGTCGACACGCTGGGAGCAGGCGAGGGGGAGTTTGTGTTAATTACGCAGGGCTCAAGTGCGCGCTTGACTCCGGAAACAAAAAATATGCCGATCGATACGGTCGTCGTTGGAATTGTCGATCAAGTGCATGTTGATCAACTCAGTGTTTATTCTCGCGAGGACGACTAGTCGAAGTCATTAACCAACACCAACACCAACACCAACCCAATCCCGATTCGGTGTTCAATTCGGATATATGAGAAACCGTTATGCAAGTGAACGAGCAATTGATTCGCAACGTTGTCAGTCAAGTCTTAGCCGAAGTCGGTGGTGGAGGACTGCCTCCAACGCAGACAAGTTTCAGCGGGCGGCATGGAGTGTTTACCTGCGTGGATGAGGCCGTCACCGCAGCTCGTGCGGCCTTCGAGCAACTGTCAGAGCGTACGCGTGAGGATCGAAAGACGATCATTGACCACATCCGTCGCATCTCAATCGATCAGTCTGTCGAGTTGGGCACGATGGAAATGAATGAAACAAAGATTGGTCGACTCGATCATAAGATCGCTAAGTTGCAGACGTTGGGGACACGCACGCCAGGCGTCGAGTTTATGCGTAGCGAAGTGTTTAGTGGTGATCATGGACTGGCAGTCATCGAACACGCTCCCTTCGGAGTCATCGGTGCGATTACTCCGGTGACTCACTCACTGCCGACGATTACAGGAAACGCGATCAGTATGATCGCGGGTGGGAACACGCTTGTCGTTAACCCTCATCCAAGCGGGCGAAAGGTTGCGGCGGAAGGCGTGCGACGATTCAACGAAGCAATTTATAAAGACTTGGGAATCGATAACCTAATTTGTGTGATTGCCGAACCCACGCTCGAATCTGCTGACCAGATCTTTCACCACCGCGATATTGCCATGATTTGTGTTACGGGCGGCCCGGCCGTTGCCCGGGCCGCTTTGAATTCTGGTAAGCGGGCTGTGGTTGCCGGGCCCGGTAATCCTCCGGTCGTGGTCGATGAGACGGCTGATCTGGATCGAGCGGCCCGCTCCATCATTGCAGGTGCCGCCTATGACAATAACCTGCTCTGCATTGCGGAGAAAGAAGTTTTTGTGGTCGCTTCTGTGTTCGATCAATTGATGGTCGCGATGGAGCGAGCGGGAGCCGTTCGACTGACGGGTCAGGAAATTGATCGTCTGACTTCGGTTGCCATCACTCAAGTTGGTGAGGGCGAGAAACGGCATGATGTGGCAGCCAAGGAATTTCTCGGACAGGATCCGCGTGTCCTGGCCGAAGGGGCGGGGCGTAAGGTTCCGACTGAGACGGAGTTGCTATTTGGCGAAACGGATGAAACGAACCCCTTTGTCCCTGTCGAGCAGATGATGCCTTTTGTTCCCTTTGTTCGTTGTCGTGATGCCCATGAGGCGATTGACAAGGCGAAGCAGTATGAACATGGCTTCGGTCACACGGCAATTATTCATTCGACCAACGTACGCAATATGACGCGGATGGGTCGAGTCATGGATACCACCTTGTATGTCAAGAACGGTCCGTCTTTTTCCGCGCTGGGAATTGGCGGCGAAGGCTACATCTCTTTTTCGATTGCAACTCCGACCGGAGAAGGTGTGACGACGCCCCTGACCTTTACTCGTGAACGACGCTGCTCAATGATTGACGAGCTGTGTGTTCTAGGCCAACCGGAATAGATTTGATGTTGTACGGACGAGTGATTGGAACTGCCGTGTCAACGGTCAAGCACGCATCGATGAATGGTCAGAAGCTGTTGGTCGTACAACCCTGTATGGCCGATGGGAAATCGCCGGATGGCGATCCCCAAGTTGCAATTGATGGAGTGGGTGCTGGGATCGGTGAATTGGTCATGATTACCAGTGATGGTGCGAATGCTCGCGAATCGTTGCAAGCTGATCGCACGCCCGTCCGCTGGACCGTAGTGGGAATTGACGACGGTTTAGCAAGGTAGATAGGGAAACTATGGAATTGAATTCGGCCAAACTCGATCAGATCGTAAGCGAGGTTGTGCGTCGGTTGCAAAATGCCGATTCGCCGGTCGCTCAGGCTGAAGATCAGTCCGTGCTGGTTGTTGACGATCGTGTGGTCACTTCCGCGCTGTTGCAAGGGCGTTTGCAAGGAGTAGCTCGTCTGCGTGTGCGGGCCGATGCGATTGTAACACCGCTGGTACGTGATTTATTGAAAGATGAATCGGTCCAGTTGCTGAGAAACCCGTTGCCGAGTAAGCAGTCGCCGCAAGTCGGTTATCTGCTCGTTGACGGAGCTCATGAAAAAACGGTGGCTCTGGGTGCACAGCTCCGCAGAGAACAACGCCCATGGCAGGTTGCATCCGATTGGGAATCCCTGCTGCGTTCGTTGAAACAGTCACCGCAAGCAATCGCTTTTGTGAGTTCGCCACGTTGGGCCGAGCGTTTGTGCTGTGCCAGTCAACAAGGTGTAAAGGCGGTCATTGCCGCCGATTTGATCTCTATTGATGAAGCTTGCGGGCAAACACCGATTCGCCTGATGATCGTCAATTCAAGAAGACATGCAGAAGCAGAGATTGTGGAGTTTGCCCGTCGTTTTGCGCTCCTGGCAAATTCCTAAAGCGAGATTGAATCATGCGAATTGCTCAAGTCATCGGAACGGTCACATTGAATCAGACCTTGCCAACGTTGCGGGGGTATCGATTTAAGCTGGCAGTTCCCTTGTCGCAGGCGGACTTGAGCTCGAGTGACCCACCGAATGCAGAACCGCTTGTTGTCTTCGATGATTTGGGAGCCGGGATTGGAGACCGGATTATGTTGAGCGAAGGTGGCGAAGCCGCCCAGCCATTCCACCCAGAAATGATGCCCATCGACGCTTATAACGCTGGCATCCTCGACGAAATAAACCTTGAATTATAACGATCGCCTTCGCGCGATCCGCCATCGAAATCCAGATAGGAATCAAGCAACATGGTTAACGCCCACAAAATAAAACAAGACATCTGTGAGATCGGTCGCCGAATCTATGACAAAGGCTTCGCCGCTGCGAACGACGGCAATATCACCGTCCGCATTGGCGAGAACGAAGTGCTTTGTACACCGACGATGCACTCCAAAGGATTTCTTAAGCCAGATGACATTGCGACGGTAGACATGCAAGGCAAGCAAATCGCTGGTCGAAAAAAACGTTCCAGCGAAGCTCTCCTGCATCTCGAGATTTATCGTCAGCGGGAAGACGTCAAAAGTGTTGTCCATTGTCACCCACCCCATGCAACTGCTTTTGCCGTTGCTCGAGAGCCCATTCCTCAATGCGTATTACCTGAGGTCGAGGTGTTTTTGGGCGATGTTCCCATTACCAAGTATGAGACGCCCGGCGGGCAGGCGTTTGCCGACACGATCCTGCCCTTCGTTGACAAGACCAATGTGATCATTCTTGCTAACCATGGCACGGTGAGCTTCGGTGAAAATGTAGAGCGTGCTTACTGGTGGACAGAGATTCTGGATGCTTACTGCCGCATTTTGATGCTCTCCAAAAACTTGGGCCGCGTGAGTTATTTTTCTCAGGATCAAGAAAAAGAATTGTTGGACCTTAAACAAAAATGGGGCTTCAGTGATCCACGGAATACGTCGAAATACGAAGACTGCGATATTTGTGCAAATGATATTTTTCGTGAAAGCTGGTCAGAAGCTGGCGTAAGACGATCCGCTTTCGAGGCCCCACCTGCGATGCCCGCCAACGCGACGCCCGCCAACGCGACGCCCGCGACGGCGGATCAAGAGGCGCTCGTGCAAGCGATTACTGAACGTGTGATGGCCGAACTGTCCCGAAGGTAGGAATTGACGCAATGAAAGTTAGTATTATCGGAGCTGGCGGTCTGGTTGGATCTTGTGCCGCGTACGCTCTTCAATGTGGCGGTGTCGTGCGTGAAATCGCCTTGTTAGACGTGAACACTGAATTAGCAGCCGGTCAAGCTCTCGATCTGTTGCATGGTGCACCCAGTACGGCCGATCAAATTATCGCATCGGGGGGCTATGAGCATATCCCCGACTCCGATGTGATTTGCATTACCGCTGGATTGCGACGGAAGCCGGATGAAAGTCGACTCGACTTGATCAATCGAAACGTCGACCTTTTTGTGAAGATTTTGGATGAGATCAAACGCGTCGGCACGAAACAGGGCGTGATTGTGCACGTGGTATCGAACCCAGTTGATATCTTGACTTATCTTGCGGCTCATCGCTTAGGCTTGCCGGCTGAGCAAGTCATCGGACTTGGTACCCAGCTCGATACTATTCGTTTTCGTAGCCTGATTTCGCAGCAACTCCAATTGCCACCGACTCAGATGTCCGCCCTTATTCTCGGCGAGCATGGTGACAGTATGGTACCGATTTGGTCAAGTGCGACCGTGGCCGGTTTGCCTTTGGATAAGATGCCGGGTTGGACCCCAAATTTGGCGAATGAATTATTTAAACGCACCAAGGGATCCGGTGCCGAAGTGATTAAACGCAAAGGAGGTGCCGGTTTTGCGGTTGGCATCGCCATCCGTGACGTGATCGAATCAATCGCTCTCGACAGTCAGCAAATGCTACCGGTGTCCACGGTTCAAGCCGGTTGCTACGGAATACGTGATGTGGCGTTATCTGTTCCCACTGTGGTTGGACGTTCCGGTGCCATCGCGCGTCACGAAATTGAACTGTGGCCAAAGGAGATGCAAGGACTTCGCAACAGCGGTAACGTACTTCGGCAGACGCTTGGTACCGTGCTGCAACGAGTTGGCTGATCGCCCTTTTCTGGTCCTGTCGTGACCGGCTGAATGAGCCCCGTCGGCAAGCATCCATAACAACAAAGGTTGAGGAGCTTGTCGACTGTTGACCGATCGAGAGTGGATAGACTCTCGCTTCTTGCCTTGAATCCTTCGGAATGAATCTGACTCGGGATGACGCTCCGTGGTTTAAGATGGAACCCGTGGTTTAAGATGGAACAAGGTGCGTCGAGGACGATATCGCCACATTTCTTAACTGCGCTCTGAAAAACGATCATTTGTGGCGCTAAAAATGGAAAACATTTTGGCAGCTTTTCCATTTTGGGTTACTGTAAAGAAATTATGATCCGCTTTATTTTGTTGGGTCTTATTTGGCGAGGCGAACCGCTTTGCGGTCGCTTGCGCGGGAACGTCCTTTGATATTTGTCTTTACTTGCTTTTAGTCGCGGGTTGTTCGGTGTGTCAGTTCGGTGTGTCAGTTCGGATGCGGGATTCACGCTGATGCGGTGGATTTCGATTGTCAGCTGACAGCGCGAAACGTGGATATTCGAGGAGTTGTTATGCGGTATGCTAGGCGTCGACAGCGGTGGGCAAATCGGAAACGATCATTTCACCAGGTGTCTTTGGAGGCACTCGAGAGCCGAGTTTTGCTGCATGCCGATCCGATCAAGATCAATTTTCAAACCGATACCAACATCGATCCAGGGAGCTATCCTGAGCTGACTGGCTATTGGGCTGATGCGGGCAGTTCCTACGGCAACCGAGGTGGCGGACAAGTTTATGGTTGGTTAAACAGTTCTTTGAGACCGGATCGCCAATCACAGACGCGTAATCGTGGTAATCGCGATGCGACGGACGAGCGATACGACACGTTGAATCACTTTATCAAAGGTGACAACCACAGTTGGCAAATCGCGCTTGAAGATGGTTTTTACGACATTCTGATCATGGCAGGTGATCCAAGTCACACGGATCAGGTAAACGATCTTTATGTGGTCAGTGGCGACAATCAAGTGCGCTTAGATGATCCGGATGGACCGGATAATTGGGACGAATATCAAGTCGAAGCCTTTCAAGTCACGAACGGACTCTTGCGCTTAACGCCGGATACCTCACGCGGAGGGTCGAACCACAAAATTGCGTTTCTTGAAATCACCCACCGTGATGATTTGACTGCCACGTTGCCAGCAGTAACCAACACGGCCGCCAGTTCGGTGACAGCCCATGAGGCGTCGATGGGCGGATTGGTGACCGATACTGGAAATGACGAACCGCAAATCAACCTTTATTATGGGCGGTCGGACGGTGGTGTATCGGCAGCCTCTTGGGAAAATGTTGTCGATCTTGGCGAGCAGGGCGCGGGCTATTCGTTTGTCGCGTCTGGCTTGAGCTCTGATACAACTTATCACTATCGCAGTGCGGCGACCAATGGTGCTGGAACCGTCTGGACGACCGCCAGTGAGTCGTTTCGGACATTGACGGTCAACGCGCCTGCCGTCAAAAATTTGCCGGCTCAAGATGTGCTCGCTTCCGCTGCGACGTTGCGAGGGCAACTGATTGATTCCGGCAATGAGACTCCTACGGTGACAGTGTATTGGGGGCCGACTGACGGTGGTCAAGATGCTGGGCAGTGGGCCAATCGTGTCTCGCTCGGGGCTCAGGCGGGCGAGTTCGATCTTTCGATTACGGATCTTGCATCCGGAACGAACTACTTTTATCGAGCACAGGCCACGAATTCGGGTGGAAGTGGTTGGGCGACGGACTCTGCTTCCTTGCGAACACTTGATGTACTGGCTCCAAGTTTGGGGCCGATCGTGGCATTGGATGTCGATTCATTCGAAACGGTAATCTCAGGTCAGGTGCTCGAAACAGGGAATGAAATTCCTCAGATTACGCTTTTCTGGGGCAAATCGGATCAGGGTACACAGGCGGATGGTTGGGAGCAGGCAGCGGATCAGGGGTTTGTGAACGGTGGTTTTTCTTCCACACTGACGGGGCTTGATGACGACACCACCTATTTTTATCGCGCTCGGGCAACAAATTCTGGCGGCACAGTTTGGACAAATGCGGGGCGATCGTTCAGGACGCTCAAAGTTACCCTGCCGATTGTTGAGCATGGGCCTGTCAACGCGGTCTCTTCCGCTTCCGTGGAACTTGTCGGGCAAGTTGCGGATCGCGGGAACGACGCGCCATTCGTCGAGTTTTTCTATGGAACTACCGACGGTGGTGCGAATGAAGAAGCGTGGGATCAAGTCGCAGAGGTAGGAATTGAGTTCTCGGCCTTTTCCACCAAGCTTCGCAATCTACAAGCCGAAACACAATATTTCTTCCGAGCTCGTGCGACGAATGCCGCCGGCATAAGTTGGGCCGCGGAGAGCCAGGTTGTCACGACGACCGCAGCCCCAAAGTTGCTGATCAGCGAGTTTCTTGCGATGAATGATCGTTCGCTCAATACGCGCGTGCGTTCAGCCGCGGGAGGGGCGTTTGGTGAAAGAATCTATCCCGACTGGATTGAATTGAGTAATCCTCAGGATACGCCGGTACCGTTGGACGGTTTGTATTTAACCGACGATACTCAACAGTTGCAGAAATGGCAATTCCCCGATGGCGTGTCGATTCCCGCCGGGGGATATCTAGTCGTTTTTGCCTCGGGCGAAAATGTTCGTGACACGTCTCGTGATGAGCGCGGTTATCTGCACACAAATTTTCGTTTGTCGAGCGGCGGTGAATTTCTGGCGGTGACGTCGTCGGACGGCGTTGTGCATTCTTATTCACCAACCTATCCGCAGCAGGCAACGGATGTTTCTTACGGCATCGATCAGGATGGGCAGCCTCATTATTTTGCAGCGTCATCACCGGGCAGCGCGAATACAGCGGATTCGATCAACTTCGTCGATGACACCCGCTTTAGCCACGACCGTGGGTTTTATGATGAACCCTTCGAAGTTGAGATTCGCTCAGACACCCCGGGTGTCACATTGGTGTACACCTTGGACGGTACTTCGCCAACGAAAACACATGGTACGCGTGTGGCTGCTGCCAACGCTGAGACACTTGCCGTCGCAAGAGTTTCGATTTCAACCACCACCACATTACGGGCGTTCGCTTACAAGACAGGATTTGAATCAACGAATGTTGATACTCACACCTACATCTTCCCTGAAGATGTGCTGGAACAGGCGACCGACCCGAATAACGGTCAACAAACCACGCCGGAAGGTTTTCCGTTGAGATGGGGTTCCGTGAAGGGTGACTATCAAGTCGACCCCGACATTGTGAATCATGCCAAGGAATCGGATCGACTACATGCCGAGGACTTGAAGTCGGTTGCGACGTTGTCGGTGGTAATGGATACGAAAGACTTGTTCGGCTCCAATCAAATCTATCTATCTGGCTCAGGCAGTCCCCGTGCGGCTTCGTTCGAACTAATTACCGCTGATGGTAGTGAGGAATTCCAGATTGATGGATCGGTGCAGATGCAGGGCGGTTCGAGTACGAATCGGTGGAAGGACTATAAATTGTCGATGCGGGTCAAGTTTCAACAGCCGTTTGGTCCAACCAAACTCAACCATTCGCTGTACCAGGATTCGCCGATCGATCGGTACGACAACATTACCTTAGATGGAGTCTTGAATCACTCCTGGTTGCACAGTGGTCAACACAATAAGCCTCAATACATTCAAGATCAGTACGTTGCTGACCTTCATAATGAGATGGGTGGGTACTCACCGTATGGACGCTACATGCACGTTTATCTGAATGGTTTGTATTGGGGCATGTATTACGTGCATGACCGCCCCGATCACGCTTGGTCCTCGCAATTGTTTGGTGGTGAAAAAGAGGAATACCACGCGGTTAAGCACAGCGGAAACAATGTTATCAGCAATGGAAATGGACAAAGTGCGCGCAGTTCGTACAACGCCATGGAGTCTGCTGCCAGAAGTGTGCAGAACGATTCTGATGATCTCGGTAAATGGGAGACCTTGCAGGAACGGCTCGATGTCGACAACTTTATTACCTATTTGCTTGCCAACTGGTTCACGGGCAATCATGACTGGCCGCACAAGAATTGGTACGCGACGGCCCACGCCGACGGTCCCTGGATGTTTCACAGTTGGGATGCCGAGCACGTAACGGATTCTCATAATGACGTGGGTGAAAGTCCCGACGGCTTGCACGGCATGCTGGACGGCAATTACGAGTATCGAATGCGCATGGCCGATGCGATTCACCAGCACTTCTTCAATGACGGAGTTCTTACCAGAGACAGCAGTTCGCAGCTTTGGCGGGATCGAATGGATGAGATTGATCGCGCGATTGTGGGCGAGTCGGCTCGTTGGGGTGACAACCGAAGTCTTCGGGCCCATACGCGAACCGATTGGTTGAGATACAACGGCGACGGCGGTGGCTTGTTGCAGACTTATTTTCCGACGCGATCTACAACGGTGCTGAACCAGTTGCGTTCAGCGAATATCTACCCGTCCTTGGACGCTCCGGAATTCAATCAGCATGGCGGTGCCATTCAGGCTGGGTTCGAGGCAACGCTGCGGAATCCCGATCGTAAAGGCACGGTCTACTTTACAGTCGATGGAACCGATCCTCGCGAGGTTGGCGGTGGGCTTGCAGCGACTGCCCAGGTTTATTCGGGCGCGATCGAATTGCAACAGACAACTCAGCTGATGGCTCGGATCCTGGACGGAGACAGTTGGAGTGCGTTGACGTCGGCAACTTTCCGAGTGGGAGCACCGACTGCCGGAGATCTCGTGATCTCTGAAATTAATTACAATCCATATTCTGCCATGTTGGATCAGGGCGAAGCGAATGTTGACCCCGACCAGTTTGAGTTCGTTGAAATCACCAATGTTTCCACTCGTACTCTTGATCTTGGTGGAACAAGTTTTGTCGATACTGTGATCGGTGGCGGACGTGAAGGGATTCGCTATGAGTTCGATTCACAATTGGTCGCTCCCGGCGAACGTGTGGTGGTCGTTAACAATGTCGATGCGTTTCGTTCTCGATTCGGAGCCGGGCCACGGATTGCCACGGGACGATCGGGCGTCGATAGCCGTTCCGGCGAATACGGAGGGCAACTAAACGACGGGGGTGAATTGTTGACGCTGCTCGATTACAACGGCATTCCACTGCAACACCTGGAATACAACGATTCAGGGCCTTGGCCCGGCCGCGCCGACGGCGGTGGCAGTAGTCTGGAATTGATCTCTGCCTTTGCAGATCTGCAGGATCCTGACAATTGGCGCGCAAGTAGTGAGTGGGGAGGATCTCCTGCGACAGGTTCGGCAGGGCCGGCCGATGAGCTTGTCATTAATGAACTGTTGACTCACACCGATTTGCCGCAAGTCGACCAGATCGAATTGCATAACGCATCGAACGCACCCATTGACGTTAGCCATTGGTATGTCAGTGACACGGGGCAAAACTATTTTCGTCATTCCATCGACAGCGGTGTTTTAATTCCGCCGCAAGGTTATCTCGTGCTCAATGAAGAGACTTTGGGCTTTGGCTTCAAAGGGGAGCAGAATGATGACGCCTGGCTGATTGCGGCAGATGCGAATGGAAGACCATTACGATTTATGGATCACGTCAAATTTGGTGCGACGCAAAACGGCGTATCGATCGGCCGTTGGCCGAATGGAAGCGGGGCGCTGTTTCCGATGGACAGTCTGACCATGGGCCAAGAAAACAGCAGTCCCCGACTGCCAGAGATCATGATTTCGGAATTGAATTATCATCCGCCAGCCGGAGAGCAGGGCGGGCTGGATGCAACGGATCGTGAATTTGTCGAGCTTTGGAATCCCTCGATGACGCCAATGGATGTTAGCCATTGGCGAGTGAATGGTGCGGTTGAATTTGAACTTCCGCAAGGCACCGTGTTGCCGGCAGGATCCGGACTCGTGGTGGTACCCTTCGATCCGGCTGCGGACGTAGCGAAGGCAACCGCCTTCCAGCAAGTGTTCAGTGTGCCCAATGGGACGCGATTGGTCGGGCCGTACGATGGCGTACAAGACAACGGTGGCGAACGATTGCGATTGGAACGGCCCGAAGATCCAGCCCAGTTAGGGCTTGGATATGTGCTTGTGGATCAAGTTAAGTACGACGATCAATCGCCATGGCCGATCTCAGCCGATGGGCTGGGCGCTTCGTTGCAACGAATCAATCCGGCCGCTTACGGAGATTTTCGTGCCAGTTGGATCGCGGCGGCACCGGACCCAGGTCGTATCATGCTGACGGACTTAACCGGTGATCTAAATGGGGATGGACGTTTGTCGGCGGACGACATCGATGCACTTTGTCCGTTATTGCAGGCCAACGACACGACCGCCGATTTAAATGGGGATGGTGCCACGAATAATGCAGATCTGACTTTCTTAGTCCGAGATTTGCTGGGCAGTGATTTCGGTGACGCTAACTTGGATGGACGCTTTAACTCAAGTGATCTGGTGGCGATTTTTAGTGCGGGTGAATACGAAGATGCCGTTGTTGGAAATTCTGGCTGGGCCGAGGGTGACTGGAATTGTGATGGTGATTTCACCAGCACCGATCTGATTGTTGCTTTCCAGGCTGGCAGTTATAGCGCAGCCGCCACACCTGCAGCAGTTGACGGTGCGGTCAGGCTACCAACTCCCGAGTCTTTGCTGTCCGAACCCTCCCTGCAGCAAGCTGATGAACTCGCCGGTGACGGAACGATTCGGATGGCCGATCCATGGGCTCCGACCGCCTTGGAAGAGCTCGCGGTTGTGGATCAGTTATTCGATCAGAGCGAAGATGATCCGGCACCCTGGCTGACCGAATCCGTCGATGAGCTCGAACTGGATTGGAACGTGTAGTTCTAGCTATTCCGGATTTTTGTCGGCTGTTTTGCGCAATCTAGTGGCAAAAAAGTTTGTGAAATGCGTGGCTCTTGATAAATCCCCCCCAATCCGCGTGACAAAATTCTGTCGATCGGAATAATCAAGGCTGTGCAATCGCACGAACAGGGGATGAATCTAGTTGCTTGTCAAGTGTCGCTCCAGTATCAAAGGGGTTTGCATGCGCTGACTACGTCTATGCACCTTGGCGAGTTGACTTTTGGGAGCTTTCTGGAAGATAGGAGCGGTCGGGGAAGATGTCGCGTAATTCAAGAAAACGTTTCTCTTGTTGTCGAAAAAATAGACCGTATCCTCCTCGAAGGAATCCTCGTTTAAGGAACGAGGTTTTGGAAGAGCGGCGGATGTTGGCTGCGACCGATCCGACGCTTGATCCCATCAGCGATTTTGCCGTTGACCAAGACGTGCGCGAGTGGCACGAGCCGGCGTTGGGAGAAGCAATTGTTTTATACGATCCGCAAACAGGGGAAATCTCGGTAAATACTTCCCAGCCGCTCACAACATTTGAGATGAGGTCTGGAAATCGAATCTTTACCGGCAGTCCAGCACTCAATCGTGACTCTCCCTTTGATGTGGATCGCGACGATAAAATCTTCAAACTCTCCACGGAGGGCTTTGGAGACCTAAGCTTCGGAGAAGTGGCTCAGGTCAACTACGGACAAACGGCTCTTGAGCAAGACTTGGATTTTGATGGTACTTTCGTCGATGGGGCACATCCGAACTTTGTCTTGATCAGCGCTGGTAACAACGATGAAGCAGTTATCGTTAATCTGTCTGGGATCACGGCGGGTGATGATGGACCACAGCCTTTGAGCATTACAGCAATAAGTGATAATACGAGCCTGATTTCTGATCCGTTCATAACCTATCTTTCCAATGATCAGACGGGTCGTCTTGCGTTTTCGCCTCTGGCTGGGCAACACGGCGTGGCTACGATTACGGTGATGGTGGAAGACGGTGGTCCTGATCTGGAATTGAATACCTCAGCTGATAATGCCAGGTTCAGTCGTAGCTTTGATGTGACTATCAATCCACCTTTAGTGGTCAATGCTCCGCCAACCCTGGATGCTATCGACACCTTGAATATCGACGAAGGGACGGTCGATCAGATTGTGGATCTTTCTGGTATCACTGCTGGCGGAGATGATGCACAGCCGCTACGAGTTACTGCGACGAGTAATGATCTCAATTTGGTTAATCATCCAACGATTAGTTATCGATCAGGGGACTCGACCGGCAGTTTGTCCATAACAACTGTTCCAGACAAAAACGGTACGGCGACGATTCAAGTGGTTGTCGAGGACGGTGGACTGGATGGAGATCTAAGTACGACCGATGACAATGCAGCGGTGAGTCGTAGTTTCAATGTCACCGTCATTCCAGGGAATGATCCGCCAACCCTGACGGTGGCCGGTTTGACCATGGAGACTCCGGTTTCCGAGGACTCATGTTCGATTTCGCTGGATCCAACCGCCTTCGATGTGGATGCTGTTGGTTTGTTAGAAGATCCTGGATTTGCCATCGCAGCTCCTCGGATGGATGAGAGTCCCATTGCCGACGGTTTGATTGCCGATGGCGAATATGCCAATCAGTGTTTCTTTACCTACGCAGAGAATGAAAATCCTGGTCATTCGTGGCCTGGACTCGATAACCTAAATGATGGAGATGCTGATCTGACGAGTAGGGTTCATTTTGCGCACACGAATGAATCTCTTTTTATTGCCTTTGACGTGACGGACGACTTTTTAGATTTGGACCCGGGTTCCTCCGTCAAAAACGATGGTGTCGAGTTGTTTATTAACGCTGATCTTGATTCTGGCGATGCTTGGGGGCCAGGCAAGATGCAGTTGTATGTTGATGCTTTTGAAGGTGGGACGGATTTGGGGCTCAACAATCGTGGTTCATCAGCGGGGATTTCAGCCGTTTCAACGATCGGTCCAGAAGCGGGTGAGTTTTACAGTGCCGGTTTGGTGCGTGAAGATGGATCCGGCTATGTGATTGAGTTTGAGATTCCGCTGGCTTCGTTGGACACTGCGGGCGGAGACGGTGATCGGGTTCCCGTCACAACCGGTGACTTCGTGCTGATCAACGCAGCTGTTGATGACAACGATGCCGGTGATAATCTGAATGCACAATCGGGCCACCATCTTCTTTGGCACACTGCCGGGGCGAGTTCGCCGTGGGGTGGTGGCGAAAAAGTTTGGAATGTCCCATTAGCGTTTACTGAATCTGGCAAGTTGGTTATCGACGAAGATACCCCTGAACGAACTGTTGAATTGGTCGGTATTACCGCAGGAGGCGATGAATCACAACCACTGCGAGTTACCGCAACGAGTAGCGACATTTCGTTGATTGATCATCCGAATGTCAACTACACTTCCGACGACTCGACCGGCAGTCTCATTTTGAATCCGGTTGGTAACCAGGGCGGCATGGCGACGATTACCGTTACGGTTGAGGACGGCGGGCTGGATGGGGATTTGGATACGATCAACGATAACGACAGCTCCAGTATCGAATTAGAAGTGACTGTTAAGGTGAGAAACAAGCAGCCGACACTTGATGCAATTGATAACTTGGCGATTGCAGAGGATGCGATTGAACAGATGATCAACTTCTCTGGCGTCACCGCGGGTGCTGGCGAATCGCAGTCGATCAAAGTGACGGCTGCGAGTGACAATGAAGGATTGATTTCCGATCCGTTCGTGAGTTACACATCAGGTAATTCCACGGGTCGTTTGATTTTCTCACCGGTTGCTGATCAGAGCGGTACCGCAATTATTACCGTGTCGGTGGAAGATAGTGGACTTGATGGAGATCTGGATACTTCGGCTGACAACGCCGTCTTCAGTCGTAGTTTTGAGGTTTTCGTTAATCCAATCAATGATGCTCCGACGCTCGATGTACTGGCGGACTTGGGGTTGAATGTGGGGAGCGGACCACAGGTTATGGACTTGGCAGGTATCACTGCAGGACCCGGCGAGTCTCAACCGCTTAGAGTTACTGCGCTTAGTAACGCTGTAAACCTAGTTGCCCATCCAACCGTTGGTTATACGTCCGACAACACGACAGGCACTTTTTTAATAACGCCGATTGGCGCAGAAAGTGGCACGGCCACGATTACGGTCACGGTGGAAGATGGTGGACTTGATGGCGATCTCAGCACGTCGGCTGATAATGCTCGATTTAGTCGAACGATGCAGGTGGCAATCTATCCCACGGGTGATCTTACCCGAGATGGAAAGCTGGATGCGGATGACATCGATGCGATCTGTCCGCTGATCAACGCTAACGCGAACGTTGCCGATCTGAATAACGATGATTCCATCGACAATAAAGACTTTGTCTACTTGGTTCGCGATCTGATCGGGAGCGACTTTGGTGACGCCAATTTGGATGGACAGTTTGATTCGAGTGATCTGGTTCAGATCTTTGTCGCCGGTGAATACGACGATGGTGTGAGTGGGAATTCAGGTTGGGCCGAAGGTGACTGGACCTGCGATGGCGAGTTCGATAGCTCAGATTTAGTTGCCGCCTTCTTGAGTGGCAGCTATGTTTCGCCAGCTACTCCTGCAGCAGTTGACGGTGCGCTCAGCCTGCCGACGCCCGAGTCTTTGCTGTCCGAACCCTCCCTGCAGCAAGCTGATGAACTCGCCGATGACGGAACGATTCGGTTGGCCGATCCATGGGCTCCGACCGCCTTGGAAGAGCTCGCGGTTGTGGATCAGTTATTCGATCAGAGCGAGGATGATCCGGCGCCCTGGCTGGCCGACTCTGCCGATGAGCTCGAGCTGGATTGGACCGTGTAGACTCAAGTCACGCGAGACTGTTGGGTAGCAGATGCCCAAGTCGGACGGTCATGGAGGCTGTTACGGACGTGAATCCCGTCATGACGCTTGAAGTCTGTAGCATTCATGTCGGGGCTGATTTCTCTGTCGATGTCGCATGGAAGGCGATTGATATCGGCACCAAACGTTGATCCTTTTCTACGCCGGGCTTTTTGATGCACCTGTGGAAGTACAGACTGGTGTTTGCCTTGATGATCGTAGAAACGGTGGAGATCTGAATCTTACAGCGGCCGAGCTAAGAGCATTGTTTCAGGAACGAGTGAAGCTGGCCTCTCCTGATCTGAACGAAGTTGCTGACTCGTTTTCGGACTTGTATCGCGACCACCAAGATGATGTTGTCCAAGAAGTAACTGTCGAGTCGGTCAATGAGACTCCTTGACACCTGGGTTGATCCACCGACGGGACGCAGTGGCGGAGTGCTACTGTTTTTTCATGGCGGCGGCTACACCATGGGCTCGACGGAAGATCATCTTCACCTTGTCGCAAGCCTCGTCCGACAGTCGGGGATTTCTCTCTTGGGCGTCGACTATCGTCTTTGTCCGGAAGACCGATTTCCAGCTGCTCTTGATGATGGGGAAGCGGCCTATCGCTGGTTGCTGACGAACCACCCATCGCCAGCAGGTATCGGTGTTTCCGGGATCTCTGCTGGCGCGCTGCTCGCAACCCAGTTGATCTACTGATGTCAGGAAACAAAGCTGCTATCGATCAAACCGTAATGTTTCGTCAGGATGGTTTTGCAGCTCTGCGTTCCCAGTAATCGGCCGGGTTCGCTGTTGTGCACGAAAGGAATGCCGCGACTGTTACTCGAGCACGTGACAGGCACGACTCAATCAACTTCGAATAAGCGACGTTTCTTATTGAACTTATCAACCGGATCGTCTTGACTGGTTTTTGCCGACATGGCACTGGCGATGTCGAGCAATAATTGATGGTCGAAGACTAGCGGGGTGGCGTCGCGAGAATAGCTGCCTGCCTGGAAGGCGAATACCAAATCAGTGGTATTGAAATCTCCGTCATTGTTCCAGTCGCCGTCTTCCCAACTCGAATTGTTGGGGGTTTCGTCTTCGTACTCACCTGCTTGAAAAACGATCACGAGATCTTGGGAATCGAATCGGCCGTCGCGATTTGAATCGCCCGGGACGAGTTGGGCTGTCGATTGGCCCGGCGATCCACCCGTTGAACTGGCTTGCCATCTACTGGCATCATTCCATGCGTCGAACTCTTCGCTGTAGGGGTTGATGACTTCTAGCGATGATCCGTTCCCGTCTGTTTCAGGGTACCAGTCATCGTGATAGCTGAACTGTTGCAGGGTTTGATTGTTGACCGATAGAGTGATCTGTTCTGAACGGTTACTCAGTCCGCCTGTCCACTGCCCTGCGACCGGCAGTTGATTGCCATAACGCGATTGGAAGGCGCTGCTGTTTTCGACGACCAACACGTGAGCATTCGGCTCGAGTGTTTTCACCAATCCTGATCCGAACGCGAACTCAATACCTTGGCGTTGGCCTCCGACGTTGGATTGCCTTAGATCAGCGCCGGTTAAGTCGATTGTGTCTGCTGAGATGTTGACGAGTTCGATGAATTCGAACTCATCTGCATCGGTGAATCCAGCAGCGATCTCCTCGGCCGTGGGATCGGCTGGGTGATACATGACTTCCGAGATTCTTAGTGGGGATGGATTAGGGGTTGAGGTGGCCGTTCGCAGCGTGCTCCATTGATCAGTCCAGAGAGTTCGGGCGCTGATAACTGCGTTTTTAGGAACTTGAATGGGACCCGTGTATTTTTGGGCACTTGGGGAGAGGCCCCGTGCCGAGATCGTACCTGCCTCAAGCTTGGGGATCATCAGTAAGTCGACATTGGTGGCATTGAAATTCAAGGCTTGGATTGCGAGGACGTTGCTTCCTGTTTGAAGCAGCTCGATTTCACGATTGAGGTTGAATGTTTCGAATTCGATCGCTTCGATGTTTTCTCGCACATGAGTCGAACGTGAATTCCAGATCGGGTTGGTTGGCGCGTTCCTTCGAGCAATTTCTGTTCCGTTCAAATAGGCAACGAAGCCATCGTCATATTTGAGTGATAAGGTGAGTGTTTCGAACGCTGCGGGGTTTTCGATCTGAAACGGGATTCGCAGGTACGCGGTGGCGTTGATCCCTTTCATGGGTTCTGCGATATCAAGGTCGATGAGCGGTGTTAATTCTCCGGTCGTGTCAAATCCGACTCCCGTTTTTCCAGGGATCCAATCCGAATCGTTAAAATCATTGGTGATCCAATTAAGATTCAAAGCATCGTTGGCTGGTATGTGGGCTCGTACCTCAGTCGCTACGGGGAACAAAGCAACTCGTTCGACGGTTGCTGCTTTCTTCTGCGGGTCACTCCCATCGAGTGTGAAATAGATGTCGCCATTTTCAGCAGCCATCTTGAGTTGGCTGTCGGCCGCGATAAAATCCTGAGCCATCAGCTGACCATCCACGCGGAAGGCCGGACGATCTGAGAGCGGAAACAAATCAGCATGTCGCAGCTGCTCAATGACAGTGTCAGCTCGGCTGGGGCCGTCTGCTGGTACGTAGGTGTCTCTCATCCAAGCGACGGCGGCTTCCCAAGTATCCGGTGTATATCGGCCCGATCCCCAACGGGCTGTTTCAGCAACGATCGCAGGACGCATGGTTGCCGCTAGTTCATCGATACTGGCTCGGACATTTTTATCTGTCAGGATTCCATCTCCCAACAAATGCAGCTGAGCTCTTTCGGCCAACAATTCGAGGAATTCGGGATACTGAAGTACGCCTCCAGCTCGTGTGGCGAGTAAACCGGGGCCGCCAAAGTTCACGATGTCGATTTCGGCGCCGATGCGCATGAAAAGGTCGCTGTCCCAACCGAAGAACTGAAAGCCGGCTCCGGATTCACGCTTGCGGCTGGCCATCCAATTGGCTTGCTCCCGCCAGTCAATATTGTTACCTCCGTAGAACTCAAGCAAGATATAGTCGGCATAGTTTTCGACGTCGAGGTATTTCTTGACTTCTTCGTAGCCTTTATCCAGCGAATTCAGCAGCGTGTTCCAGGCTGCCTCATCTCCATCGATTGCCCTGCCTGCATTGATCGCGTCGTAATCTTCGGGTTGACCCCCAAAGTGAGCAGCCATGAACGCCGCATTCGGACGTTCCAGCAGTTGGTATTGCCCCCAATAGACTCCGTTTAAATACAAGTGTACGAATTGGCCTCGGGGCGCCGGTTGTCCCATTTCTATTTGCCGATCGTTGACCCAACGATTGCGTAGATAATTGCCGGTACCCGTTGTCCCATCCCAGAAAGGCGTGTCGTGCGAACCGGGACGCAACAACAGTTGGTTAAATTCGCTGACTCCCTGATCAGCGAAAACATCGAAATTGAGTTTGGTCGGTCCATAGATGTTTTTGAAGCTGAGACGCATCGATCGTTTGGGAAAGCTGACGGCTGTTCCACCGAACACTTCGACACCCGCATCAATCTGAAATCCTGTTGATCCATCAGGGTGGATTAACTCGGCAGATGTGAAAATTTCGCCTTTGACGGAGATGGGCTTTGCCGTCATCAGTGACATTGTTGGAAGCGATGTCAGCGAGTCGACCACTTGCGATCCCCAAACGGGATCGTCAATCACTCTCGCGTGCATTTCTGCTTGAGCTTTGACATCTTCGGGGAATATAAATGAATGGGACTTCGTGTTCGAATTAATCCAGTCGTCGTGATAACTCGCTGTACGCAATACGGTGGTTGTCGCAACCTCGAACGCTTGTTCGTATCTTTTGGCGGTCGGGTTATCGGGGGTGGGTGCGGTTCCGTCTGTTGTGTAATAAATCGTCGCGTCCGGAAAACCTTCCGAGCTCAACGTGAGTTCGACCGTTTGGTCGTAAATGCCACGTGAATGGCTGAGGGCGGGGTCCGTGACGAAGCCTTGATAGAATTCTGATTGATTGGCTTGGCCAGGAGTGACTTCGGACGTGTATTCAAAGTCTGCGCTTAAATTGACATCCAGTCCCAACAGTTTGGCATCGATCAAAAAGTCAGAGCCCACTTGCCGATCGTCGAAAGCATGGATTGCCAGGACGTTGTCTCCGTCAGTAAGGTGACTGACGGCCTGGGAGACATTGATCGATTCAAATCTGTTGGCCTCGGCTAACGGTCTGTTGGATGATGCGATGGAATCGAAATTCGCTGGGTCAGAAATATTGCTGCGAGCAATTTCAACCCCATTCAAGTAAGCGACAAAGCCGTCCTCGTAACGAACTTGAAGCACGAGCGACTTGAGGGTGTCTTTGTTTTCAACAGCAAATGGATATCGGACATAGAGCGATGATGCGGAGGCCATCGCTGTGTCCAGTTCTGTGAGAATTGGCCCTTCCAGTCGTGTGATCGCTGTGACTTGAGTCGAAAACTCACGCCCAAAAGATCGCCCACCCGTGAATTCTTCTCCCAGGGTTATTTTTCCTGACAGGGGCCCGTTGAATCGTCGAACCGATTCCGTGTCGCTATTGGCCCAGACGATAGAGCCTGCAACATCGGTTCCGTTGTCACCGTCTTTGATCCCGAAAAAATACTCTGCCGATTCCACCAAATCACTTCCATCGATTCGTTCGAATGGAAATGTTTGTACACCGGACCCGTCACTGTTCCGCGTTGTTCCAATGCCAGTGATTTCAAATCCCTCGTCGGTCGACCGGAAGACCAACGGGGTGACGGAATTTGTTTTTTCAGAATAAAACGACCATTCTGCAACTCGACCGGATTCCTGGAAGGGGCGGCTTTCAAAGATCACCATGGAACCACGGGAAAAATCAAGACGTGACCGATCAATCAGTTCAGCTCCGATCGTTTGACCTGTCTCGGGTTCACCATCGCCGCGGTCGAATCCGAGTGCGCCCATTTCACCTTTCGAAAAACTTGCATGCTCGAAGCCAACCTGTTTCCAGGCTGGATCGAGTGCATCATCGACCGGAATGGAATACTCAAGCGATCCCGCATGCAGCAGCGTACGCTCGGTCATCGGAAGACCGTACGAAATATCGGTGCGCTGTAATGGGAACTCATCCCATGTGTGCAAGGGTTGACCAGTTTGGTCGGTTAAAGCGAGATATTCGCCCGCTTCGGAGAGTCGGAAATTGGTGTGCAGAAATCCATTTTCATCCATGGTTGGGTCAGTGATGTTGTTTCCGGAGGCAAACACGACCAAATAATTGCCTGGTTCAACCCAGGTTGCAGCAGGAAATTGCCATTTGGTGCCCTCCGTAAGCTCATCTGTTAAATGCATTCCCCCCAGATCGAGTCGTTGAGCGGAGCTATTGAAAAGCTCGATCCAATCGGGGGATGTTGCTTCTCCAGCGAATTCGGATCCGTCAGATGAACGAGTTCGCGTTGCGAGCGTCGAAGTGCTATCGGCCACGAATTCGCTGATGATCACCGGCTGGGTTCCCTGATCTAGATCGCCAGCGAGTAGCAGCCGTGACTCGAGAGACTCGAATTTAGCTCGACGGATGCTATTTCGCTGAAGTCGGCGTCCGAATGGGTTCATCAGAATTCCTTGTCGAATTGAGTAACCAATGTCACCGACTCGGTAAAGCGAAATGACTCAACCTCCCCGTTCGAGTCCCGTAGTATGTCATCTGAATTCCAGGAATGCACATTCAAATTATTTTTCCGGACAATATTGATGGGTGATAGGCACAGTTAACAAATGATCATTTGTTCGAACGTGATAATTCTTGACTTGCGCGAGTTCCTTCAATAGATTGCGAGGATAGGTCTTTTCATCTTTTCGTATCAAATGTGCGCGGTCTGTGCTCGGAGGAGACAATGGTGATTCAGTCTTTTAAGCGATTTTTCTTTTTGTTATTTGCCCTGTGTTGTTGTGTGCAAGCAGCCGAAGCCGTCGTGACACAGCAATCGACGAATAATGTGCTTGATGATGGTACCGCTTGGCTATGGGTTGAAGGCGAGGCCGTTGCAGACTTAACGAGAATTAATCTCGACGGCGACGTTCTCGAGATAGGGAATCCAAATGCGCGTTTCATCGTCGTGGACCAGGAAACGCCGATGAAAACTATTGAATTGGATGTGAACGGATTTGATGTGATCGGTGGCGGCTTGGATGTGCTGCCGGCTGCTTCGAATGCATCGGGTGGCGGCGCACTTTTTGATAACTGGACGCCCGAGGGACCCAATGATGGGGCAAATACTGCCACTTGGCAGATGCAATTTGAGATTCCCGCCACCTACTTCATGTACATGCATTACACGATGTTCAACCGTGATGCAGTGCCAAACTATTTGAATGAAGATTCCATCTATGTTCCGCCGGCATTCAACATGAATAGTCGGATGGATTGGGTGGGTTTCGAAGGTGAGAGATTCGACACCGAAGAAGAAGAACTTGGAAATAGCAGTCGAGATGGATGGATGCCCCTGTCAAAAAATGTTGTCAGCAAAGGCGAAGTTGAGACCAATGACGACCCGTTCAGTGAATTTTGGAACGGAAACTTTCACTGGAGCATCAACAATCAGGCCGTCAATATGGATGAAAATGATTTTTGGGTGAATGATGTTGGTTTGGCAGTCAAGTATGAAGTCACTGAGGAAATGGTTGGTCAGGTACTCGATTTCCAAATCTCGGCCCGAGAGCCCTACGGTGCGATTGATGGCTTTTTGTTTGCCTCGAGTGACCTTTTGCTTGAAGACTACACACAGGGCGAAATAGACGACTTCTTCTTGAATTCCAACGTTGATCCGGGAGTTGTTGGCGACTTTGATGGCAGCGGTGCTTTGGACCTGCCGGATGTCAACTTGTTGAACGCAGAAATCAACGCTCAAACCAACAATGCCGAATTTGACCTCACCGAGGATGGAAAGGTCGATAACGCTGATCTAGGCAATTGGGTCTCTGTCCAACGTAAAACTTGGTTTGGTGATGCGAATTTGGATGGTGAATTCAATTCATCGGACTTAGTGCGCGTTTTTCAGGCCGGAACTTATGAGCTGGAACAACCCGCCACCTGGGATCAAGGCGATTGGAATGGTGACCTGAGGTTCAACTCGGGCGACCTTGTGGCTGCATTTCAAGACGGCGGTTATGAGGTAGGCCCGAAGGCTGCTGTCGTGGTTCCAGAGCCCGCAACGGTGTCCATGATTTTGATTGGTTTGGTCTCGCTGATGATCAAACGAAAAAAAATCGGGTGATTTTGTAAAAATAGATTATCAAGCACCGGAAATTGTTTGCAATTTATTTCGTTATTGATAGTTTCCATATTCCGTGCCGAGGATTGCATTCGGTACCGCAGTCAAAAAAAATTAATTAGTTGCGAGTAACGCTAATTATCGATTTAAAAAAAGGTGCGAGTTAACTGCCAAAAGCAGTCGGCTTGTGCCTTTTTTCTTTTGAGTCATTCATTGCTCCCTAGGTTTTTCCGTTATTTGTGAGGTAATCGTGATGCGCACTTTGATTGTTCCTTTATCCCTTTTGTTGACTTTGGGTCTGACTTTGCAGACATCGGCTGATTTAGTTGGGCATTGGCCCTTGAACGATGGTTCAGGAGCCGTTGCAAATAACTTGGTCGATGGTGGTGCAGATGGCCAAATCTATAACGCGGAAACAGGCGGTCCTGCGGACGGTTCTGTTTGGGTTTCTGACGCGACTCGTGGAATGGTGATTGGCTTTGGTGGACAGGCTGCCGCCGATACCGGATTTGTTCGAGCTGGCGACATTCCTCAGATGACCCTTGAAAATGACTTCACATGGTCTTTCTGGTCGAATACGGATCCGGAAATTGCAGCGAACCCCGGGAAATTTTCCGGTATCGTTGGTAATCGATATCAGCCCGGTGGAGGTGATTACAATCCTCGTCAATTCATCAAGTTCACGCCGACGGCTTTCGAATGGCACATGAACGCCAATGGCAATGACAACGTTGGCTTTGGTGACGACGCTCTCGTCCCGGGCGAATGGGTGCATCAGGCAGTTGTCAAAGATGGTGAGTCATTGACTTACTATCGTGATGGTGCTGAAACCTTGACCGGAGCCGTAACTCAAGCTTTAGACGCCCCAATGCCTCTATGGTTTGGTGGTGACGATGCGGGTGACGCGACCGAGCAATGGCAGGGCTTGCTGTCTGACGTGCGAACCTATGATCACGCTCTTTCGGGTGCCGAAGTCGCTGCCCTTTTGGGTGGAAGCTACTGTGCAACTTCGACAGCAGATGTTTGCTACGACTTTGATAGCGACGAAGGCGTTGCTGTATACGGTGACGGCGAAGTTCGTGCCGAAGGTGGTTATGCAGGTGGTTACTTGAAAGTGACCGATGCAGCTAATGGCCAACGTGGTAAAGTCATCGTTCCTGATTCCGGACTCGGTGGACAATTTGTCTTCGGTGGTCGTACGGGTGGAGCCAACGCTGCTCATCACATCGACAACCTTGAAGCAAGTGTTGCTGACGGTCGAGTTGACATCAGCGCTCTCTTGCGAGTTGGTGGTGGTACGGATCGTCCCGCTGACGGTTTCTCCTTTAACTTCGTCAAGCCTGGCGATCCCACTCTCGCCGAAGACACCAACGGTTGGGCTGGCATCGGTGGCGAACCTAACAACCTTCCTGAAGAAGGTACCACGACTGGTATCTCGATCGGTTTTGACGAGTGGCAGAGCGGTCCTAACGCTCAAGACACTGGCAAGTTCACCGAAGATGATGTTGTCGGTCTTAGCCTTCGCGTTGACGGTCAGCTGATTGGACAAGCTCCGCTCACTACCTTGAACGGTGCTTTGGAAGACGTTTCTTCGCTCCAAACTGGTCCGAACGACGATGGCATCAACAACCTCGGTTGGGCTGCCTTGACGATCAGTGCTCCTCTTGATGGTGCAAATCTCGAGAACACGATCGTGACTTGGAAGGGCGAACGAGTTGAGTTCGTTCCAGAACCAGCATCGGGTCTTCTCGCTCTGATGGCGATCGGTAGTCTCTTGATGTTCCGTCGCAAGAAGTAAAACGTTGCACGGAAATTAGAACGAAATTTCAAAAGGCTTAAGGGAAACCTTAAGCCTTTTTTTTATTCCGGCCACAGATGTGCAATGCTTACTCGATTCGCTTGATCGGCGGCCCGATGATGCGGTTGATGGTCGCGTGCCGATCTGGGGGAGCTGTTGAGACCGGCAAAAAACGACTCGCGACGTCTGGCAACGATAAAACAGACGATAGATTTCTTGATCTTTCGGTGTAGGTCGCAAGCCCGGCCGAGTCACTCGCGATTTTTGCGAAATTCTGCCCCGCAGGAAGATCTGCCATATAATTGAGAGCTGTGCCCAAGTCGGAGAGAAGGCCCTGTTGGGAAAAGGCCCTAGCTGGGAAGAAGCCTAAGGGGTCTTTTTTGGCAATGTGTGGATTCCGCAGGTCATTCCGGCCGTTTCTTCTCCCAACTCGGCTTTCAAGCGAAAATCGCAACTATATTGAGCAGTAAGGCTCGATTCATTATTTTCGGTGAAACAGATAGCATGCGTTCGAAGCTCTCACCCCGATCGTATCAATTATTATTGGTATGCGGATTGATCCTTGTTGGAGTGATTGTCGTTCCCCTCGCTGTTGGGCGATGGAAGCGTGACGAACCGCTTGGAAATCCGGGGATTGGCAAGACCGATTCTGGGGTGGGGGATTCGATCTCCAAAGCGGAGCCGCCAACTCAATCCCTTGCAGCGAAGGCCGACCAACTACCTCTTCAAACGGAAGTGTCCTGGACAGAAATCGACGATCCTTCGAAGGATGGTTGGTCGAGTGAGGTTTTGGCCGACGAAGCGAAAAAGGCTCTCTACGCTCTCGTGACACGGATTTTTTCTGGAGAGATTTCAGCCGATGCCGCCGAGGGGATTTGTCACAAGTCGTTTCTTGGAACTTCTCTCATTCCAGAAAACTCAGAGACAACTTTTGAGGATCAGGTTGTCGAAGTGTTGCATTGGAATTCCGAAAGCGATCCGGCTAGCCAGTCAAGTAACTACACTGGTACAGCCGGTTTCGAGTCGATGATTCGAGATGCCGGTCGCGTCTGGGGGCCGATGACGGACAAGCGATTTGAGATCAAGATTGTGCGCTCGCTGAAGCGAGATAATGAGTTGACAACACGACAGCTTGTCGGATTCAGCGGAAGAACCGACGAGAAGCCGATCGAGCAACATGCGATTTGGGAAACGCGTTGGCAATTACAGCCCAACTCAGATGCATTGAAACTACTCGAGATTCGTGTTCTGGATGTTGAAACATCGAAAGGTCGATCATCGTCGCCAATGTTTGTTGATTGTGCTGCTTCGATCTTAAAGGGTGATGAATCTCTTGAGTCGCAATTGCGTTTCGGCCTCAACCATTGGTTAGAACGAATTCAGGATATGCGTTACTTTGCTCCATTAGGGACCCCTGGTGTGGCCGTGGGTGATGTAAACAACGATGGACGAGACGATCTGTACCTGTGTCAGGAAGCAAATCTTCCCAATCGACTGTTCTTGCAACAGCCGGATGGATCAGCAATCGAGGTCGCTGCAGCGTGGGATGTTGATTTCTTGCAGGGATCTCGTGGGGTCTTGTTGGTTGATCTCGACAATGATCGTGATCAGGATTTAGTCGTTGGCGTCATGGGAGGAGTGGTGATTGCGGCCAACGAAGGCAACAAGTTTGTCGTTCGCAATGTTCTCCCAACGGATGATGATACGACGTCGTTGTCCGCAGCTGACTACGATCTGGATGGCGATCTCGATCTGTACGTCTGTGTTGACTATCCGAATGATGATGCATTGTTTGCCGGCGGGGAGCAAAATGGAATCACCGTGCAAGGCGGCGCTGCGAATCGAGTTTATCACGATGCGAACAACGCCGGCCGCAACAGCCTGTTCCGAAATGACATTGCCAACGATGACTGGCGCTTCGAGAACGTTACCGAAATCTCGGGAATTGGAGAGGCCAATGAGCGGTTCAGTTGGGCCGCTTGCTGGGAAGACTATGACAACGATGGCGATCAAGATCTTTATGTTTCCAATGATTTTGGTCGTAACAATCTGTATGTCAATCAAGATGGGAAATTCGTGAATGTGGCCGACGAGTTCGAGATCGAAGACCGCGCTGCAAGCATGTCGGTGTCCTGGGGCGATGTTAACCAGGATGGGCAGATGGATTTGTATGTGGCGAATATGTTCTCTTCGGCTGGCAGTCGAGTGACGGAACAGCCGATTTTCATGAGCGAATTGGCAAACTCGGACAAGGATCGGTGGCGGCGATTTGCAATGGGGAATTCGCTCTTTGCAAATCAAGGGTTGGATGGTTTTGAGAATGTGAGTCAGCGATCTGGAGCGACGATGGGACGTTGGTCCTGGAGCTCCATTTTCATCGACGTCAATAACGACAGCTGGCAGGATATCTTTGTCGCAAATGGTTACATCACCTCGGAAACCGACAAGAGCGACTTGTGAAGTTTCTTTTGGCGGCAGGTCGTGTCGCGCTCAGCAAATGATACAGAATCCCATGCTGATCCCGACTGGGGGCAGGCTCGTAATGAATTGTTTCACATGATTATGGAAGGTCGTTCCTTTAGCGGAAGAGAACGAAATTGCTGTTATCTCAATGTGGGTGACGAGACATTCGGAGCCATCTCGGCTGTGTCGGGGTTGGATTTTCCTGACGACGCCCGTTGTGTCGCTGTGACTGATTGGGATCAGGATGGTGACCAGGATATGTGGGTCTCTAACCGAAATGCTCCTCGGCTCCGATTCATGCGCAACAACCTGGAGTCAGAGAATAATTACCTGGCCATCCAGCTGGTTGGCGATGGTGCTACCACAAATGCTGACGCAATCGGCGCCCGTGTGATCGTTGAACTGGATGATGAGAACGCAGCCGAACAGAAGTCCAAACGGCGATACAAAACACTCAGAGCTGGCGAAGGGTTTATGTCCCAGTCGAGTAAGTGGCTGCATTTCGGTCTCGGAAAAACTGAATCGATTAAACGCGTCTCGGTACGCTGGCCCGCTGGGAAAGTGCAGGAATTTCACGGTCTCGACGTGAATCGTCGTTATCGACTCATTCAAGGGCAGGGTGAGGCTGAATTGGTTGACCGAATTGCCGATGGAAGTGGGATCCAACCAGAGCCCTCGAAACCCCTGCCTGCTTCAGGTATCGCGCGGGTCGTTATGGAAACCCGTGTGCCCATGCCATCGGTTTCCTATACGGCACCAGGCGGGGAGATTAAGCGAGAGCAGTTCGATGCGGCTGTTCCTACTCTCGTGAATCTTTGGGCGACGTGGTGCGGACCGTGCCAAAAAGAGCTTGATGAATTTAGTCAGCGGTCCGCCGATCTGGCGAAAGCGAATGTGCGAGTGCTTTCACTGTCGGTTGACTTGATTGGCGAAGATCCAACCACGCGAACGGCTGTGGCGGAACACCTTCAACGCTTCCATTATCCACACGAATGGGGAGTTATCGACGAAGCTCAAATGGAGCGTTTTCAACAGATGCAGAATCTGTTTTTCTTCCTGCGGAAACCGCTGCCGTTGCCGTCGAGTTTTCTGATTGATGGGGATGGCAGGTTGGCAGCGATCTACAAGGGGCCTGTCACGGTAGAGCAGATCTTAGAAGATGTCGGCCGACCAGCGAAGGATTATCATCAAGCGAGCCAGCAGGCTGCTCAGTTGCCTGGCACGGTCTTAGATCATCCTCGAATTCAAGAGGTTGCCAAACGCTCGGATCTCTTGACTCGGTATCGAGTCGCAGATTGGCTGAGAGAATCAGGAGATGTTCCCAACGCGATCGAACATTATGCTGATATCGCCCGAACGGATCCGCAGTGGTATTTGCCCTATCAGGCATTGGCCCAGATGTTGTTCGACCAAAATCAAATCGCAAACGCTGAAAAGTATGCGCAGTATGTGCTAAAGCTGAAACCAGAAAGTGCCGTCGCTTACAATCTCTTGGGCTTGATTCACTCCCGGCAAGCAGATCAAAAAACGGCTGAAAGTCATTTTCGCAAGTCGATCAGTCTGAATGAGGAATTGGCAGGTCCGCACAATAATCTGGGTATTGTTTTGGCGATGCAAGGGGAAATTGCGGAGGCAGGAGACTGTTTCGCGCAAGCGGTCGAAATCGATCCGGAATTTGCCCAAGCACACATTAATCTGGGGAATGTGTGTGCCGGTCGACAAGATGCAGTAGGGGCGATAAAACACTATCAGCGAGCGATTGAGCTCGAACCAGACAATGTTGAGCCTTACAATAATTTGGGAACCATGTTTGGGCGGCTGGGGGAAATTCGAAAAGCGATCGATTGTTATCGTCAAGCATTGAAAATCGATCCAAATAACCAGAACACTCGCAATTATTTGGAACGAGCTTTGAAGCTCTTAAATGCTGGTCCACGTGGCTAGGTCGGATAATCTTGAAATGAAACGTGGCCAACGTAAATCAAAACGAAAAACGGTTGGGCCCAAACCGATTCGACCACAGGTCAGTCAGCTTTCCACGGCGAAGAAGATCCTGTTCTCTCTTTTGATGCTAGTCTTCGTCCTCGGTTTCGTCGAAGTTGGCTTGTGGGCCATTGGTCTTGAACCAGTCGCAACAAAACAAGATCCGTTCGTTGGTTTTTCATCGCAATCGCCACTGATGGTGGAAAAACAGCTTGATGGCGTCACGGTAATGGAAACGGCGCCAAACAAGTTGCGATGGTTCAATCAACAGCGTTTTTCGAAAACGAAATCCGGAAAAACGTTTCGTGTTTTTTGCTTGGGCGGATCGACCACCTTTGGTCGACCCTACGATGATGCAACTTCGTTTCCCGGTTGGTTACGAGAATTTGCGATGGCTGCGAATTCGCAATACGAATTTGAAGTGATCAACGCAGGGGGCATTAGTTATGCAAGCTATCGGATCGTGCGAGTGATGGAAGAACTTGCTGCCTATCAGCCTGACTTGTTCGTTGTTTATACGGGGCACAATGAATTTCTGGAAGAACGAACTTATCGGAGCGTGAAGCGCGTTCCTGGAGTTGTTCGTGATCTGGGAGTCTTTCTGAGTCATTTCCGCACCTACGCCTTGGCCGATCGTATGCTACGCGGCAATGATCAAAAAACCTCGTCCAATCAACAGCCAGAAGTCGTTGAGTTGGAAGAAGAAGTTGCCACGAGATTGGACAACGGCGTTGGTCTGGATGCCTACCAGCGAGATGATCAGTTAGCGGGCGATGTGCTGGAGCATTTTCGTTATAACCTCCAGCGGATGAATGAAATTGCGGAGCAGGTTGGGGCTGAAGTTGTGTTGGTGACTCCCGCTGCCAACCTCGCCAATTGTTCGCCCTTTAAAAGTCAGCACACGGCAGAGGTTGCGGCACAGGAACCTGAGTGGCAAAAACAATTCGACAAGGCGCAGGACGAGTATGGGCAGGGACGTCTGCAAGACTCGCTGCTTGCCGCTGAAAAAGCGGTTGCAATTTCACCCCGGCATGCCCGCACGCGTTTTTTGTATGGGCAGATCTTGTTGGAAATGGGGCAGTATGCCGAAGCGAAACGACAATTTGAAATCGCGAGAAATGAAGATGTGTGCCCGTTGAGAGCGCAAACAGAAACGGTACAAGTTGTGCGCGAAGTTGCTGCTGGAAATCAGTTGGAGCTGATTGACTTTGAGCAATTCGTGCAGGACAACAGCGAGTATCAAATAGCGGGAGAGTCTCTCTTCCTTGATCATGTGCATCCCACCATCGAAGGAAATCGCTTGTTGGCTTTGCAGCTAGTCGATTGTTTGCAAGCCAAACAGGTTTTGCAAGAACCGGCTGACTGGTCGAACGTCGTCGGGCAAGTGACCGCGCAGGTCGAGTCGCAGGTTGACAGCCAAATGCAGGGACGAGCTTTGAGAAATCTAGCCAAGGTTTTGGGCTGGGCCGGGAAAAAAGAAGAAGCCGACCAACTTGCCTTGAAAGCATCACAGCTTATCGGGGGCGATGCGGAAACCGCCTATTTGGCCGGTAACGCTTGGTTGACGAAGGGCGAGGTCAACAAAGCGATTCGAAAATTCCGTGAGGCGATCCGCATCGATTCGAAACACGTCCATGCTCACAATAGCTTGGCCACCGCCTTGCTGCAAATGGGGAAGATCGATGACGCCGAAACAGCTTATCTTCGTGTGATTTCCTTGCAACCGGATTTCGCGCCCGCTCATAATAATCTGGCCTCGCTCTATCAAAGAAAACGAGAATCTGATCGCGCTCTGCATCATTTCAACGAAGCCATTCGATTGAATCCGCGATACTCCAAAGCCCACAACAATTTGGGTGTGTTGTATCGTAGCAACGAGGATTTTGAAAAAGCCGAATTGCACTTTCTCGCTGCACTCGATATCAATCCGGACTTTGCCGAAGCCCATTACAATCTGGGAACGGTTCTCGACCGGCGAGATGAAAGAGCTTTGGCACGCGATGAGTTCCAGGATGCAATTCGCATCAATCCAAGCTTTGCAGCGGCCCATTACAGGCTTGGTGCTTATTTCGAAGACCAGCGGCAATGGGAGGCGGCTGTCAAAGCTTATCAAACAGCCGTTCGTCTTCCGAAGATGCCGCTGCAAGCATTGCGTCGGACCGCATGGCTATTGGCCACCTGTCCAGACAAAAAAATTCGGAACGGTAAAGAATCATTGGAAATGGCAAAAGTTTGTGCGAAGAGCACTCAATTCAAAGACGCTGAGAGTCTCTGTACACTTGCTGCTGCGTATGCCGAAGTAGGGCAAGTCAAGAATGCCTGTAAGTGGCAAGAGCAGGCCGTGCAAACTGCGACTACAAAAGCAGAACAAAAGAAGTATGTTCGTCTGCTGGAAATCTTTCGCCAGGGGAAACCTTTCAGGCAGTAAGTCGCTAGACCAATGTGAGGAGGTGTGCGATTGCTTGTGCCGGATCGGATATGACCGAGAACACGAAGCGAGGTTGTTGACCGCTCTTCTCGCCGATTGACTCGAATAACTCGTGGTATACCGCCCAACGACCGCGACCCTGAAAACGGGCCAGTGGTCGAAAACTTTTGGCTTCCGAGCGGCGATCGGTGGCTTGGAAGTAAGCGACAAAGCAAAAAGTCGCTTGAGTTGGCCTCTCATCGATTCAAGCAGATGAAAAGCAGACGCAGTTGGGGTACACTCTGGCATCGTTAGATCAGCAATCTGACGCCTTCATTGTTCGGGGTCGGCACTCGGTATGGGGCTGCCGAATGCTCTGTCCACAAAACTGATTTGCGCTGCCTGCACGCGATACTGGAGTTAGCTATGACTCGTTTGGGGTTATTGGGAATGGTTTTGTTGTTGTGTGTTGGTGAAATCCGAGCTGACGATGAGTTGGCAGGGGCGCTTACCTTTCACGCAGCTTTTGATTCCTCATCTGACGCTACTTTTAGCAAGGGTGATCGGAAGATTTATACGATTGATCAGTTTGGTGGCGACGATGTCGTAGCCGGGATCGCGGTTGATGAAGTCAAGCTTGAACCGACGGGTGGACGTTGGGGCGGCGCGCTGAACTTTCAAGACGTGACGAAGCAGATCGTGATGTTCCAAGGGAAAGACAACGTGGCGTACGATCCGGAGGGATTCGACATCACTATTTCGTTTTGGATGTCGTTGACTCCGGATCAAGATCTGAAGCCTGGTTACGTCGATCCATTCCAAATCACCGACAAGAAGTGGAACGATGCTTCTGTGTTCATTGATTTCACGAAAGATAACCCTCGTGAAGTTCGTTTGGGGTGTTTTTCGGACTTCAAACATTGGAATCCAGAGGAGACGAAGTGGGACGAAGTTGCTGAAATGGATCGACCGCTAGTGACTGTGAAACAACCACCTTTTGATCGTAAGCGATGGACTCATGTCGTGATTGTCTTAGAACGAATGAATTCAGACGAATTGCCGAGTGTTGCCCGTCTCTACTTTGATGGGCGTCTGCAGGGTCAGCACTTGGGGCCCCATCAGCTTAGTTGGAATCCCGAACGTTTAAGAATGATGCTCGGTATCCAGTATGTCGGGCGCCTGGATGATTTTTCCATTTTTGATCGAGCATTGACGCTTGACCAAATCCGCTCACTCGCCAAACTCGAAAATGGCGTTAGCGATCTTTACCGACGCTAACAGGTGGGCCGAGTCAGAAAATTAAAGATCTCTGTTTCTCGACTGACTCTCCGCCTGCTACATTGTTCAGCTTCCAGAAGCTGATAGGGAGCTCACTATGCAGTCCAAAAATGCCGTAATCGGATTTGTGCTTTTCATCGTCTATTTGGTGTTGTACGGCGGTTTTGTGCTGTTGAATGCCTTCACACCGCAAGTGATGGAGATCGAACCTTTTGCCGGTATCAACTTGGCCATTGTTTATGGATTTGGGCTGATTTTTGCTGCCTTCGCGCTTGCAATCCTGTATGGGATTCTATGTGGCAGTGGCCAGGTAAAGTCCCAGGGAAAGGACAACTGAGATGATTTATGAAGCTTCGGTTGTGGCGGTTGTCATTTTCTTTGTGTTTGTTGGGATTACGCTCGCAATTAGTTTCTACCTTGGAGGTCGCGCGAAATCGGCTCAGGGCTATTTCGCCGCCCACGGTCAAATTCCTTGGTTTGTCAATGGCGTCTCTTTTGCTGGAGACTACCTTTCTGCCGCATCATTCTTGGGAATCTGCGGAATGATTGCCTTTCATGGCTATGACGGATTCTTATACTCAATCGGCTATTTGGCGGGTTGGATCGTTGCCTTGTTCGTGGTTGCCGAACCTATTAAACGACTTGGCAAATACACGTTCGCCGATGCATTGGATGCAAAATTTGGGTCGCGAGGGATTAAGCTCGTCGCAGGGATCAGCACACTTGCCGTCAGTATCTTCTACTTGATTCCACAGATGGTGGGTGCGGGGGTCTTGATTCAACCCTTACTGGGATTTCCCCACTGGGTGGGTGTGGTTCTGGTTGGCACAACCGTGATTATCATCGTGGTGACGGCAGGAATGGTGTCGACGACCTACGTGCAATTCCTGAAGGGCTCATTGCTTGTCGTCTTTTCAGCCGTGCTGACTCTCATGATTTTGGCGCGCGGTTTCGAGACGCGACAGGGGGGCGATGATGGTCACATCTTTCAAACACTTGGACCCTTTGCGGCTGATATGAATTGGGCACAGGTACCCGAGTTCAAAGATGTTTCCGTGATGCCTGCCGAACAAGAGTGGAGCGATTTACCTTACGTACGCACCATCAACAAAACCGACGAAGTCATCTCTGTTTGGCGAATCACTCCGGCCGATTCAGGTAAAGTCATGTTGACTGAAACCCAAACCGTGACGCGTTTCACAGACGGTGCTGTACTGGTAAACGGACGGCCGAAAGGTACGAAACCCGGCGAGGCACAATTGCATCCTGTCGGCTACATTAGCAAGCTTCCCGGTGAAGAACAGAAGACGGGGCCGTTGGGGCCACTGTCGTTTTTTCGTACGTTGCAAAAAAGTGAAGTCGTGCTGTGGGGATCGCAAGTTGTCAAGCAGCCAGTAGATGGTTCCACCACGACCGTCTATTTTCAAAAGCCGACGGCGGGCAGTCGCGTTTTAAGACCCGGTGAGCATCCTCGTTTCGAGGGAATACGTAGTGATAACTTATTGGCTAAGCTGAATTTCTTGTCACTGATGCTCGCGTTGTTCTGCGGTACTGCGTCTTTGCCTCATATCCTGATTCGATATTACACCGTCAAGGATGAAGTCAGTGCTCGGCGGAGCACGATTGTAGGCATCGGTAGCATTGGCTTCTTCTATATTCTGACGCTGTATCTCGGCCTCGGAGCGATGACAAGCGGGGCACTTGATGTGACAAACAGCAATATGGCGGCTCCGTTACTTGCCAAAAGTATCAACGAATGGCTGTTTGCGATTATTTCCGCAATTGCATTTACGACCGTGTTGGGGACCGTCAGTGGTTTGATTCTGGCCTCCAGTGGTGCGGTTGCACATGACTTGATGTCCAATTGGTTGCAGATCAAGATGACCGACCAAGAGATGGTACGCGTTGCCAAAATCGCGTCGGTCGTTGTCGGAGTCATCGCGATTGGGTTGGGAATTCTATTCCAGGAACTGAATGTGAGTTACCTCGTCGGTTGGGCGTTTAGTGTCGCTGCTTCGGCTAATCTGCCGGCACTGGTCATGCTTCTCTTCTGGAAGGGGACCACTCGCCAAGGCATTATTTCCGCCATTGTGGTCGGCATGGTGAGTTCTCTCGCCTGGATCCTCTTGAGCGCGGATACTTTCACCAAGGTTTACGGACTTTCCGCTGATTTGGCGGTGGTTCCATTCAGTCAGCCCGGAATCGTTACCATTCCGCTGGGATTCTTAACCTTGATCGTGGTGTCGCTGATGACACGAAAGTTCGAGCCCTCGCTTAACTGATAGCGGTGCTATTGGTGGCGGTTCTGTCGGTCGCGATTCGACGATTTTGATCACTAAGTGGAACCTGTTTGTCAGTTTCTGCTGGGTTCTGGACTCTTTTCTTGCAGTGATCTCACTGAAATGGTCGACGGAATACGGCAACTAGATAAAGTTTGCGGATTACAGTGGGGTTAACGGTCGCGTCGGCTTTTCCGATCTCTCGCGACTGTCATCGCTAAGGATATTGTTGCCATGAATCGAAACCATCGTTGCCAACTGTTCGTGGTGCTGCTGATCGGCGTTTGTGTAGGAGCTGTATCCGCTCAGGATCACGGCGGCGCCTTGGGCAGCCCCGGAGGTCACTTCAAGGGTCGATATATTGGTTATGCTCCGAAACATGAAAAGGTCGCTTGTGAGGCGGGCTGCGCCGTCTGTGCAGAGGCGGCCATTCCTCGGTTGGAATCCGAGCATAGTCCCGTGTTTGGGGTGAACCAAGCGAATTATCAACAGCCAATCTCTTCGTCGCAGGACATACACGACGACGGTGGAGATATTTATGAAGGTGAGTTGATCAATGAGAGTGGAGAATTCATCGAAGCATATCCTGACTCTTATGGTCCGCGTCATCCGAAGATGGAAACTTCTATCACTCCTTTGGTTTACGGGCGAATCGACTATTTGCATTGGTGGACGAGTGGCATGGACATTCCGGCGTTGGCGACGACCAGTCCACCGGCGGACAATGGAATTTTGGGTGCTCCAGGAACGACCGTACTTTTTGGCAATGAAGGTTTGAATCAGGACGGTCGTTCTGGCGGTCGACTCACGCTTGGCAGGATGCTCAATCCCGACTGTGGTCAAGGGTTGGAGGTTACGTTTCTACGACTCGTCGAAGAGTCCGAGCAATTTTCCGCTTCGGGTGCGGATTACTCGGTGCTTGCCAGACCGTTTTTTAATACGGTGAGTGGGCAGCAGGACTCGCAACGAATTGTCTTTCCAGGGTTAGTGGAGGGTAGCCTCAACGTGATCAGCTCGACTGAATTCGAAACGTTTGAAGCGGTCTTCCGACAGGTTTATGTGGATATTCCTGGTGTGCGTGCAGATTATTTCGTTGGCTATCGCTACGCGGATCTCAAGGATTTCATCCGTGTGAATGAATCGAAGGTGTCGTTGTCCGGTCCAACGATCGGGTCGACCTTTTCCTTGTATGACGAATTCGAGAGCGAAAACAAATTCCACGGCGGTGAATTTGGGATTCGCATCATCAAACAGAAGAATTTTTGTTGGTCTTTTGAGTGCTCAGCCCAAATCGCATTAGGCAATACCCAATCGCTTGTTCAGATTGATGGGCAGACGATCAGCACCGCTCGTGATGGTAGTTCCACGACGACAGATATTGGCTTGCTAACTCAGGAATCGAACATTGGAGAATATCAGGTCGACAAATTCAGCGGCATCGCGGAATTTGGAATTAACGCCCGGCGGCACTTTGTCTGCGGGCTTGACGCAAGAATCGGTTACACGGCATTTTTCTGGAGTGACGTGATTCGCGCCGGAGATCAAATCGACCTGGACATCAACACAACACAGATTCCTCCAGGCCAATTGCAAGGCGCCCCGGCACCGATCTTTACGGCTGAGACAAGCAGTTTTTGGGCACACGGCTTGAATGTCGGCTTGGAATACAGTTATTAAGATCTGATGGGAGCGTTCAATTCGTCCCGACTCGCGTGAGTTAGATCAGCCAACTGTCTTCATCCTCGAAAGCTAAATCGACCAAATTATCATTGGTCAGTGGTGGCAATAAACTGTCCGTGGCTGGCTCGCCTTCTCCCGTTTCATTGACGTTGATGATCACGGTAGCCTCGTTGGATGAAAGTTCTCCGTCGTTAGCAAGATAGCTGAACGAGTCGGAGCCGAGGAAGCCGACGTTCGGGGTGTAGAAAAACGCTCCGTTATCTTGGAGCGTCAAGACTCCATTGGTGACATCGGAGCTGAGCGAAGCTGCCAGAGTGTCTTCATCTACGTCTAAGTCATTGGCCAACACACCGCCATCAATATCAATCGCAAGCAGCTGATCTTGGTTTGTGTTGTACGTATCCGCAAATGCTAATGGGGATTCATTCAAATCGTTCACGTTCACTGTTACGTCGACAACTTGAACGGTTTCCGCATCATCCGTAATTCGGATTTTTAGATCCCGTTGGGGGCGTGACTCGAAGTTAGGTGGATTACTTCCAGTCAAACTCAATTCACCTGTGAGGCGACCGAGCAAAAAAGTGTCATCAAAGTCATCCAGTTCTTCCTGGATCAGCACTTCAAATTCGTTTGCGTCACGGGGGGTATCTTCCAGGAACTCACTATTTAAATAGAAGGTGGGCGTTCCCGTCGCACCCAATGCGATGGCTGCATCGAGATCTCGATTGACGCGTTCGGCGAGCGCGGGGTCGCTAAAGTCTGCGTTGAATTGTGTAAGATCAAGTCCCAACGCGACGGCATAGCCTTCAAAGAGCGAGATTGGATCGACGAGGTTTGACCATTCGCCTTGGTTTTCGTAGAGCAGGTCGCTCATTTCGTCAAACGATCCTTGTCGCGCGGCAGCTTCGGCGGCCAACGCTGCTTGGAATGCATTTTGATGGGTTCCGCTGAGCGGAAGGTGTCGGGTGACCACTAACAACTCACTGCCAAATTCATCTTTCAAACCGTTGACAATGGTATGGTAGGTGCGACAGGCGGTGCATTGGAAATCAGCGTATTCGATTAAAACCATGGGGGCATTTTCGCCACCAGCCAGATGGTCATCGGCGGCCAGGTTTAATTCTTGGGGGCGAGCCACATCTTCAAATTCGAAGATCGCCGCGTCATTGAGTTCGCCTTCGGCTTGGACGGTGCCGACAATTGAACCGGCGCGGCTATTCTCATCGATATTGAATTCGTTCAATTGTTCTTGGACATCGATCAAGACGACTACCGGTGTCGAGTCGGCCGTTCCGTCGGTGACGCTGTAAAGGAACGAATCGTTGTCATTGAAATCAAGGTTAGGTGTGTAGGTGAACGATCCGTCTTGATTGAGGTTCAATGCGCCATTTTCGGGCTCTCTGACAAGGTTGGCGGTGAGTGAGTCGCCGTCAGGATCGACGTCGTTGCTTAGTAACCCATCTGCGGGGCTGACAGAAAGCGTTTCATTGACCGCCGTCTCGTATTGATCGGCAAGGCCAATTGGCGCTCGGTTACTGCCTGCGGGCAGCTCGGAAGATGCATCGCGAATGGCATCGGCAAGCGTCTGGTTGCCTGCTTGTTCTTCGGCGTCAGCAACGACTTCACGGAATAGGCTGGCTTCGTCTGCAGAAGCGAAGAACCAGTGAATCGAGAGATGTTCTGATTTGATTGACGTTTCGCCAAAATTGGGACCGTCAATGTCTTGAGCACCTGAGATGACGATGTTGGTAATTTGATCATCTGCAACGAGAGCACCTTCAAAATCGAAACGGTCTTGACCGTCGCTTAATGCGGCCGGCTGGCTTTCCGTGATCTGGTAGGTGCCCGCTGGAAGTTCGCTGAATTGATAATTGCCTGTCGCGTCGGTGATGGCTGAATGGTCTACCTGATCACCGGATAAGGTTTCACCGACAAGTGTAATCAGGACACCTGGGACTCCAGCTTCTAAGGTGTCTCGGATGCCATCATCATTGATGTCGATGTAGACGGATCCTGTTAGCTGAGTTCCGCCCGAATCACCCACTTCGACCGTCACCGTAGCGACAGATGTCAAGCCGTCACTGTCTTCGATCGTGTAGCTGAAAGTGTCGATGCCGACAAATCCAATTGGTGCCAAATACTCGATTGCATTATTCACAATGGTTGCCTGCCCACCCTGCGTTCCAGGTGACACCGATGCGATGGTCAACGTTTGAACGCCGTCTGGCTCGTACGAATCATTTGCCAGTACATCGATTGTGACTGCATTGCCGTCGTTCGCAGCGCTGAAGTTGTCATCGTTAGCCGTTGGTGAATCTGCGACAGACGTGACTTGGATCGTGACGGTTTCGCTGATACCGCTGGTGCCGTCAGAGGCTCGATAGGAAAACGAGTCTAAACCGAAGAAGTTTGCATCCGGTGTGTAGGTGAAAGCTCCGTCTGGCTCCATTGTGACGGTTCCGTGAGACGCTTGTATTTCGATGGTCGCTGACAGTTGGTCGTTGTCGGCATCCGCATCATTCGAGAGAACGCCGTTGGCTGCGTCGATTTGAATTGAATTGTCTTCGGCCACTAAGTAAGAGTCGGGCGCCGTGATTGGCGAGTCGTCGATTGGACTCGTTGTCAACGTGACGACCGTGGGTGGGCTTTCGCTGATCCCATCACTGGTCGTGTAAGTAAATGTGTCGATGCCAAAATAGTCCTGATCCGGTCGGTAGGTGAATGACCCATCGGAATTCAGTGACAGGGTCCCATGGCTCACGTCGCTTGACAATGTGACGTTTATGCTGTCACCGTCAGGATCCATGTCATTTGCCAATACGCCCTCACTCGCTGTCCGCGTCAGCGTCTCATCTTCATTGAGTTGGTAATTATCAGATTCACCGTTGGGCGGATCGTTCTGGCCGGTGACCTCGATTTGAACGCGAGCGATATTGGCTTGTGATTCGCCATTGGTTGCGGAGTAGGTGAATCGATCCGTCCCGAATACGTCAGGATTTGGGACGTATTCGAAGCTTCCGTCCGCGTTCAAGGTGACGACACCATGGGTCGCCTGATCGACCAACTGAGCATTCCATTCAGATGTTCCCGAGCCATCGCCGTCGTTGGCAAAGAGGCCGTTTTCAGCGGTGACCATTAACGGGGTATCTTCTTCCGTTAGATAGGAATCTGGCAAGGCGGGTAGGCCGCCCAAGACCGTCAGCTCAACCCGTTGGGATGTGCGATTTCCAGCTGCATCGGACAATTGAATTTCAAAATCGTGAGGACGGGCCTGATCACTCGTTGGGGTCCAGTTAATCATGCCTTCGTTGGTAATCGTCATGCCGGTCGGGCTGTCGACTAACGAATATGTCATACCAGCTTGATTCTCGTCAGGACTGTTGACGTCGAACATGAACGCTTCGTCCACGTTGGCAAATTCGGGAGGATCCGAATCAATGTCTTGTGGAGGCAGGCTATCAATAGTGATCGCCACCGGGCTGCTCATGTCGCTTTCGAGGCCGTTGAAGACCTGTGTTGCAGTGAAACTCTGCGTGCCATTGGGAAAGGTCGTCATGCCATCGGTCGTTACCACGGCCTGATCGCCAACCGCCACGCCGCTACCCACCAGGATTCCAGATGCGTAGATGCGAACCTCGGCTTCGTTGGCAACGCCAACGACCTGGAACTGAAGGCTGTTTTCAGGGGAGCCGTTGTCCAGTTGTGTGATATTGTCATTGTCAGATGATCCTGTGTCGCTCGCTGGGCTGAGGGAAATCATACTGGGTGCTGGTAGATCGGCCTCGCCGAAATTCAGTTGCGTCAGTTGCTGCCCTATTTCCAAGTCAATCGAATGCCCATCCAAGAGACTGGGGGACGTCTGAATTCGATTGCTCGTTACCATGGATCGTACCGCGTAAGTTCCAGTAGCGGCTTGCAGGCGGTAGTCGCCGTTGCTATCCGTTGTGGTGAAATCTTCGCCGTCGTTCCAAACGCCATCGTTGTTAGCATCCAGGAAAATGGTGAAGTCTTCGAGTCCCGGCTCATTTGGGTCCTTGACACCATTGGTGTTGAGGTCTTCATACTTGGTTCCCGACACCAGGCCAATTCCATCGACGCCCTCGATGATGACCAGTTGGTCGGAAGCTGTGAGTGGAAGTTCGCCAAAGGGCGGACTGTTGTCGAAATTGATCGGGAGGTTGGCGATCGTATCAGCAACGGTCATATCGAGCAGTTGACCGAAGGCGGTGAAGCTGTTGTTTTCTGGTAGATCGAGGGATGAGTTGTCATTCAGGTTGATGAAGAATTGACTTGTTGCACTGTTGGGATCACCGCCCAGCTTTGCCATGGCAATCGTTGCTCGTAGATTCGAAATACCTGGCTCATTTTGAATCTGCCCCTTGCTCGGAATACTTTCAAACTGATCGGTGCTCGTGAATTGCGAAGACTGACTCGTGAATCCACCACCTTGAATCACAAAGTTGGGGACCGAGCGGTGAATGAACGAATTGTCGTAGCTGCCGTCATTGGCGTAGGATAAGAAATTGGCGACGGTTCCCATGACTGGAGCGGAAGATTGTTTGTCAAAGAGTTCAAGGTAGAGATCGCCAAGGTTTGTTTGCAGAGCCACCACCGTGTTCTGACCAAAGGTCAACAGAATTTCATCACCATGTTGGATGTCATAGTCCTCATAGCCATTTGAAATCTCACCATTTACAAACATCCGAATCGAGTGGTCTGCATCGGTCATATTTCCAAGCAGATTGTCAGATTCGAAGGTCGCGTCGGGGTTGTTTCCGACTTCGCCTGCCATCGTTCGCCAAGTGTCAAAGAAGGCGTTGAGCCTGTTGCTAACGAGGGGTTCGTCCGCAATGGGAGAGATGATCAGGTTGCCGTTCGCATCGGTTCGGGTTTGTGAAAGGAGACTGCCGTCAGCCGCCACACCAAGGTTAGCTGGGATTTCTACCTGCTGCCCGTCTACAAAGATCGTGAGACTCGCTGACTGAGAGGTTTGCTCGGACAACGTCCAGAGTTGAAAACCTGTGCCTCCATCATCTGCATTGAACAGCACGATATCCTGATAGCCGAAGAATGAGTTAGGGGAGGAATCTTGGTCGCCGACAAAGAGATCCGCGACCTGAGTTGTGCCATTCAAAGTGCCGTCGGTCGTATATAGTTCTCGCCCCTGTTCCGTGCTGGCCGCCGAGAAGTAAACCTTGCCATCGATGTCGGTCAGATAACGTGGATCGGATCCTACCGATCCGCTGTTCAGGTCGCGAATCTGTACGGTGCCTGCTTCCGACCCGTCACTTTTCCAGATTTCTACTCCGTCGTCGCCGTTGTCAGCAGTGAAAATCAGCGTTCCGTTTGAGCTAATCAGTTCAGGTTGAAACAGACCACTTTCAGCTCCAGGAACAATATCTCGGACGAGTTCAACCGTCTCGAGAGTACGGTTGTAACGAAACAGCTCTTCTCCCGTATTCGGATTGACTCCTGTGAAAAACAGGGTGCCGTTGACGTCGGTCAGATTTCTCGGGTAGGAGGAATAGGGGTAGGTACCGTATTCATCCGTGAAGGAGCCCGTGAATAGGTCTTCTACCATCACGGTACCCGCGTCCGTACCATCACTCATCCACAGTTCTTCACCGTTCTCATCGACGGCGGTGAAGAAAAGAGTGCCATCGACATTCGTCAGCTGGGTTGGAAGTGATCGTAAGGCTCCATCACCGTAGGGATATTGGTAGCCCTCCCCCGTGTGAATATCGCGGACTAAGACGGTACCATCCGCGCTGCCATCGCTTTTCCAAAGCTCGACTCCGTTGCTTGCATTATCTGCGGCAAAGAATAGTGTTCCGTCGACTTCGACGAAACCATTCGGGGAGGAGGCATAAGGATAGGAACCGTAGTAATAGTTTTCGTATTGACCTGGGGCAATATCCTTCAGCATCATCGTGCCCCCGGACGTGCCATCACTCATCCACAATTCGCTGCCATTTATGCCGTCGTCGGCAGAGAAGTAGAGCTTGCCATCAAAACTGATCAAATGGGTGGGTGATGACGAATACGGCTGATTGTCGTAGTCAAAGCCTGTCTGGATGTCCTTCAGCATCAGGGTGCCGGATTCGGTTCCATCACTGGCCCATAGCTCACGACCATTTGCCCCATTGTCTGCCGTGAAGTACAGCTTTCCGTCCAACTCCGTTAAATCGGCCGGATTCGAGTTTTCAAAGCCCGGGGAAATGTCTCGCACGATGTTGCTTCCCACTGCCGTGCCATCGGTGACCCAAAGTTCACGCCCGCGTTCTTCGTCTTGGGCCGTGAAAAACACAACCTCACCGACTTGGACAAAGTCCGTCGGAAATGAGTCACCTTCGGTATCCAAAAGGATCATCTCCGGGATACCGGCTAGCAGACAGCGTGCTTCTAACTTGTCAATCGACATGCGTGAGCTCTGGCGCTGAGCATTCGTGCGGGAACGTCGTCGTCGTTTTCTCTGAAAAAAACTCATTCGATTGGCCTCTGAGATAATTCTGCAAACTTTGTTTGGGTTGCCTGGATCGAGTGGGATTCCTTGCCGGGTTTTAGATTTTGAGTGCTGGAGTCGTTTCCCCGGTCTGTCCGCTTGGTACCGTCCAGATGGCACTCTTGCCGTCTTCTTGTGAAAAAGGGCCACGCATGGTTGTGAGTGGTTTGTCGGGAATGAGTGAAACATCAAAGACTTCTTCGACACCCGTTTTGAATTCAAATTGGCCCAGCAATTCGCTTCGCTCCAGGTCGACTACGGCGACACCACACTTCAATCGATCGCGATCTTCCGCAATCGGCATTCCGCCGAATGTCGACGTTTCACGGATGCGCGATAGCCCAATAAAACCGTATCGACCGTGAATCGCGAGGCCTCGTGTATAGCCGGGAAAGCGAGCCACAATTTCTGCCTTGCCGTTGTTCGGGTCGATTCGAACTAATCCGCCGCGTCCCGAATCAAGTAACCAAATCTGTTGATTGTGTACGCGCGGAGAATGTGGCATCGCGAAGCCTCTCGCCACGACCTCAGATGAGCCAATATCAATCAGACTTCCTGTTTTGACTTTGTCTTCTCGCCAAGCGCCGGCTCGATCAGTTTCCCCCATGACGGTCACATACTTGGGACGGCCCGCTTCCATGGCCAATCCATTCAAGTGGCAACGGTCTTCCGGAGCCAACGCCGAAATAAAGCTCGGTTGCCATCGAGGCACGAAACTGTAGTTGGGGTCCAGCGTGCAGAGACAGGAAAAAAGCGTGTTTACGATCCAGAGTTCGTCATCGACCCAGCCCATCTCGTGAGCTTGTATTTCACCGGTGACATGCGCGGTTCGGGTTAGAAAGCAGGCGTCGACCGGTGGGGCCATTCGATTCGCGATGTCCGCTGCATTCCGCAAAAACCAAATTTTGTTCTTAGCGGCAACCGCGAGCGTTGATCGCCCGTGATTCAAGGCGATTCCCATCGGTCGATCAAAGTTGTGAAAGGAGAGTGCCAATTGCTGCTGTTGAGCACCTAGCAGAACAATCTTGCCGGCTTGATAGGTGGTGATCAAGACCGTCAGCCCGAGTTCTGTTAGTAGCTCGGGAAAGTTGGTCGAATGCTCGAAACGCACTTCGCGTTGATTTGCATTTTCCGCCAATTCACGTCCGTTTGATCGTATCGGTTCGTCCATTTTGAATTGGATCGGCAGAGTATCGATTGGCACATGAGTATCGTGCTTCAACACGGTCAATCGTTCTCCGATGTAGCAAACGTTGGATGGAAAAAACCGGTGGCACCTGTCGTATCGAATTGAAGGTTGATTGCCGTTCTTTGTGAGCAAGGAGGCAGATCAGGGAGAGCCCAAGACTTGCAGAGAAAGGCTGATTCACAACCAGTCAGGTCGTGCCGAATGGCGTAAGTTGTGTTGGCATGGATGTTTGAAACTTTTAACGTCGACCTACCCCAGTTGTTCTGTTACCTGATTTTAACCTTGTCGCCTAATCCCGTCACGAATTCTATTCCCTTCTTGACCGTTTCTATGAAAATGTTGCCCTCACCATTGTTACGCGACGTCGAGAAAGAAAGTCCACCTATATTTTTTTGATGAAAAGAGCAACTTCTCCAGCGACTTCTTGAGTCGTTGGGCAAGATACCCTTTGCGAATCCTGTGGGGCGGCGAGCCGATCGATGTAAAATTTTCCACAGTCGTTGGTTGAGGATACTGCTGCCGGTTGAGATGAGTTAAAGTTCGGGCACAAAAAAAAGATCGACGGACGAATCCGTCGATCTTTTCGATTACTTTCGATGTTGTTGAGAACCTTAACGCTTGCGGCGAGTCGATAGAGCCAAAAGTCCAAGCATCAAGAGGGCCAAGCTTGAAGGTTCTGGAACGACTGCCACGCCACGGGCACCTTGCTCGTAACCGGCGTCACTGAAGGCTACGACGAGGTCGCCGCTATTGAAGAGGCTGTCACCACTGAAATCGCCTTCACCCCAGCCTGCTGCGTCTCCGCTCTCGTATTTGGCAGCGGAAAACACTTGGACGAGGTCCGAGCTATTGAATTCGCCATCAAGATTGGCGTCGCCTATCCATGTACCTAACACATCGTGTACATAGTTGGCACGCTCGGTGGAATCGGTCAGCGAACCGTCGTCGAGGCGATCAGCTGGATCTCCCCCTTCTAATAGGCGAATAACTGCGACTTCATCAAAATTCTGAGCGTGATCTGGATGTTCGATTCCACTCGGGTGGGTTTGGCCACCGAAGGCAAAGTCGTCTGCTCCGTCAACCAACAGCGGGTCGAGGCGAAACTCGTAACCGGGTTTTACGTCTTCAAGCAGGTGACCTTCAAGTCCAGGTAAGAGATCCTCGATTCGATCTTGAACTTCTTCACGCTCGTCGTTACCCGAGTAACGAATTTGATCCCAACGCATGAAAAATTCTGTGAACCGTCGACCACGTCCGCCATTTGAGTCATCTTTCACGATGCCGTGAGCAGATTGAGGGTCTGTCAATGCCGGTAAGTCCGGAATCATTGTGAACGCTTTTTCGTTCTCAACGCTTCGTGGTCCGATCAGCATGGAGGTGTTACCCTCACTACCACCTTCATTGATCGCCCGCGTGATATGGAAATGCTGGGTCTCACCGTCAATTACCATGTCTTCTTCTGTCGCGAGTCCAACCCAGAATTGGGTATATGGACCCACTTCGAGAATGGAATCGAGCGTCGGATCGTCGTCACCAATTCCGGGCCAATGAATTCCTTTGTCGTAGAAGCCAACGCTGTCGCTATTCCACGGCGCGACGTTGTTCACGTGATCTGGATTTGCGAAATCATCGTCAATGCATTCACCGCACCAGTCGACATCGTTGTAGGTACCGGTGGGATCATCGTCAGAGATTTCTTCGACGAGTGCGTAAAAATTGTCAGTGTCCCAGGCGTACTGGATATTGATCACTAAGGGTTCACCTATCGGGTCGGCTCGCCCGTTGTGAGTGAATGACATTTCTTGCACAATTCCGTCAGGTCCGCGCAAAGCAAGCCAATCGGCGATGTCCCCATCCATTTTCATCGTCGCATGCGGTGCGTCAGTGATCTCATAAGGCTCTACTGCGCACAAGCTGGCCTGCATTGTCACAACAGCCACAAAAGCTGTCATTAAAAAACGTAATTGCATGGTCTACTCCTTCATCTTACGGAACTTCTTGTGATGAAACTCCTGTGTGATTAATTCCAGTCTTTCGCGTGCCGATTTTCGTCGGTAAATCGGTTTGACGCAAGTAAAAAATGATTTCCCTTTGCCTGGGCGACGAAAAGTGTAAAGCGTTGCCGGTCGATGTTATCGGCTGTTAATTGGGTTAATCAGCTTTTTCATGCTGTTTTTGAGTTGCGAGACGCGCTCAGTTTGCCCGTCCGCCTCTGCATCTTGTATCGCAAGTCTTAACGCAGCTATGAGTTGCATCCGGTACCGGTCATTCAAATCGGAATTCGCGGAGTGAAGTATTGCCGTTTGGTACAGCTTTTCGGTCTGAATCACGTTACCCACAAGCGCGAAAATGATGGCCGCTTCAAATTGTTGAGCCGGATTAAGCGATTGCCACCCATCGATTTTCGAAAGTTCACTGGCTGCTTGGGCCACATCGCCTGTGCGGGCTAAGGTTGTGCCAAGATAAAATCTTGCCAATTGATCTTGCGGCCTCAGGTGCACGACACGTCGAAAGCTTTTAATCGCCTTGGCGTAGGAATTTTTTTGTGCGTACAAGACGCCCAGGTTGAAGTGTGCTGGGGCAAGTTCGGGTTGGCGATCAATGGTCGCAAGATACAGTTTTTCAGCCCGATCGTGATCTGATTGGGCCGAGAATTGTTGTGCCAGATTGAACAACAGAATATGGAATTCGGAGTCTGTTTGGAGTGCTGTTTGATGTTTTTGCACATAAGCGATGAGGGTGTTCATATCGGCGATCTCGAGCAAGCTCAGAGCTGTCGTTAGCAGGCGACGCGGTTTTGGATCGGCCGACCAACGACCAGCGAAGGGGACGCTTGCATCGCGGCGTGATTTTCCATTTTGCGCGAGCTGAGTCGAATGTTTGATTAGTTCCGACGCACCCACGGGGCCGCGATAGAATCCAACCAGATTGCTTTGGGCATCGACCAAAAAGCTGCATGGCAGAGGTAGTGTGGTGTGCAGGTCAAATACGTTGTCGTGGAACAGCTGCAATTGGTTCAGCAACTGATTGGTTGACCAGCCAAATCGTAGGTTTGGATTTTCTGATGGGATTGGCAATGAGGAATGATCGGCATCTTTTTCGTCGACGCAGATCGCAACGATGTTGATTCCCGCGTTTTGAATTTTATTAGCTTGCGTCGAAAAATCTTTTAGTTCGGTGAGGCACGGGCCGCACCATGGCGCCCAAAGATTGATCAATGTAAGTTGCGCGGGTGATTCGCTCTGTACGATATTCGTTGTTTCACCAGTGTCCCAATCCAAATATGCGAGATTGGTGGGCAAGGGTAAGGGAGCTGAAAGTAGAGTCGCGTTGTTTTGCAGATCTTCGATGACGCTTGATGGTTGGTGGGGATCATCGTGGCTGAAAACTTCAGTGGTTGAAGCCTCGGGAGGGGATTGCTGGATTTCGGCCTTCGGATTGTCTTGTTGAATCAAGTAACAGCAATTCGCCTGCAAATCTTTAAATGATTGAACGGTTCCGTCTGGCCAAGTGACTTTGAGTTCTTTGATGCCATCTGCATTGTTCAAGCCAAAGTGTAATTGTTTGCTCGATTGGGAAAGATATCCGCTCCCAGCCTTCACGGATCGAGTGATTTGCTGGGGTTCGCAACGAAGGAAAAGCGTGGCGCGAGCTCCCACGGCGTCACGATTACAGCGGGTTCCTTGCAGCTTGATCGAAAGGAAAGTTCGAAGTTCTGCCGGTAGGGTATTGGTCAGATATCGAAGTTGAGGTCCGCTGCGATTTGCAACCCACAGATCCAAGTCACCGTCATGATCCCAATCGCTGACGGCGATAGCGCGAGCGTCATCGGGCAGGTCCAAGCCGCTGGCCGCAGAAAGATTTGCAAAGCGACGCTGTTCTTGATTTGCTTGGCCTGTGTTTAAGAAGAAACAGTTTTTTTCGCGGCCGCTGAAAGAATGTCCGCTACGGATCAATTGCTGTAATTGACGGCCTTGTTGACCTCCAACACCTACTGCTTGATCGTCAATCGCCGAAGCGCCACGCGACACAACTTGTCGCCAGAAAAAACTTCAGAGATCCTGGTTGTCATCGGTGGTGATGTAGCCGTTGGCCACAACAATGTCATCACGACCGTCATTGGTCAGATCGCACAGGACCGAACTCCACGCCCAGCGACCGAGTTCCGCTCCGCCGGCCATCTCGACGTCGGAAAAGAGCCCGTTTCCGAGGTTTTTAAAAAGTGTGTTTCCTTTGGCAAATCGAGAAAGGATTTTTCGAGTTTCGGGAGTTGCTTTGGGTTGGAACTCCGGCTGGCGACTAATTCGATTTCCAGCGGCGGAAAACATATTTCCCACATAGAGATCGACGTTGCCGTCGTTGTCGTAATCGGACCAACTGACGGACATGCCAGAACCGAAGTCAATTACACCGGCTTGTTCTGCGATTTCTACGAAGCTGCCGTTGTCGTTTCGATAGAGGCAATTCTGGCCATAGTCGTTTGCGACGTATAAATCTTGATCACCATCATTGTCGTAATCTTCCCACGACGCGGCCAAACTATGCCGATGATTGTTTACATCGAGTCCGACGCGTGTCGTCACATCTTCAAAAGACCAATCGTCACCACGTATCATGTTGCGGAAGAGCAGATTGCGACCTCCGTCATTGGCATCATGATAGATAAATGGCTGGGGGCGATCGCGATCGGGAGCGTTGGCAAATCCAAGAGTAATGTAAAGATCGAGCTTTCCATCATTGTCAAAGTCGACAGCCGAGAGGTTTTGGACATGACGATCTCTTAACTCAAGTTGTGCAGCTGTCTCGAAAAGACCGGTTCCATCGTTCTGCATCACGATGATTTGGCGGGACTCCAAGGCAACCGCCAAATCTTGATCGCCGTCATTATCGAGGTCGACAAATAACGAACTTGAACATTGCTCAAGCCAACCCGTGTTTGATACATGAGTAATGTCTTTCATCCGACCGTTGGTTTGGCGAACGAGCAAGCGGTTGGGAAGTCCCCCGGGTTGGCAGACGTAGAGGTCATCATGTCCGTCGCCATTGACATCTCCTAGTGAGAGTCCATATTCGGCAAATACGTACATGCCATGGTGAGTTTCGATGCGCTGAAGCCAATGATTGAGTCCAAACTTAAGTTGTTTGTTAAAGACCGACGTGTGTCCCAAAACGTTTTCAGTATCGTCCGACATTAGGGTTGCGTTTGCCAACTTGCAGTGCGATTCGACGTAGTCGCTGGATGCAAGTGAATGCAGGCGGGGGGGCGTGTCTGCAGTCCATTCACAATTCCACTTTGCGTGTTGTTCAAGACGACCTGTGGCTGTTGTGCCACTTGCTTCCAGGATGTGCGTCGTTTGACGGAGTGGTCCGTCCGTGTCGACGTGGATTGTCTTTACCGCTACTCGACGGTCCGTGGCCTGCGAGAATGGATCTTCAAATTGACGGATTGCCCGATCGATCGGAGTTTGTTGATAGAGCGGCGAATGCGTCTCTTTCGCTTGCCTGACGACGAAAATTTTATCTTCGAAAGTGATTTTGAGTGGCTGCGGCCGCAGCGAGTTACTTTGAAAAGAAGTTGCACCAATGGCAGCACGTGTTTGCAGTGGTTTTGTGAAGTCGACCAATTCTTCGATACGATCCTGAGCTAAGGCAGCAAATGATTCAGTAGTCCAGCCATCATGGTCAGGGTTCAAGAGCTCTTGCTGCACTTCGGCAAGCGTCGACTGTCGCGGAATCGGAGCCGTGTCGAGGAGAGGCGTCGGCAAGCTGGCTTCGGTGTTTAAATCGCTGCTTATTGCCGTTTCGGGAGGGGCGATCGATTCGTCGTGCCAGCCACGCCGCCAAATGGTTGCCACGAGAAACACGAGAATTCCCACGGTCATCACAGTCAGCAGCCCAAGCGATCGTCGCCCGAACGATCGGCGGGTGGTTGGAGATTGAGATGGTGGAAGGTTCGTTCGGGTCATGAAATCTTTGCCAAAATGAGACCAATGCCATTTTAAAACACCCTAATCCATCTAGGGGTGACTTACTAGTTTTTCCCGAGGCAACTCTTTTTTACGGTTCCTACATTATGTTTTTGAGGTGTCGAATTGCTTGGGCTGGTAGCATAAAATAGATCTAGGGATTTTGCCCCGGAATAGGCGATGATGAAATACCTAATTACTCAGCATAACAAGTTGCCGAATTCTACTGGAATTCGCTGTTTGCACTTCAGTCTGTGGTTAGGGCTGCTATCGCCCCTGTTGATCGGTTGTCAACCCGCCTCCACGAAACCGGCAGCCTCCCCCCAAGTGTCGTCTCCCCAAGTGTCGTCTCCCCAAGTGTCGCTGCCGTCGAACCGCGGTCTCATTCAAGAGGCTACGGCAGATCGATCGGTGGTACCGCTACGAACGATGTCGAAAACCTCGACGGAAATCGATCTTGCAGTCGACAGGGAGACGCCATCCCAGGACAGTTGGGACACCGAAATTGTGTCCGAGCAGATCAGCTCACAACTCTCTCGTCTGACGGCGCTGCTGGCCTCACCAAAACAGCAAGACGAGGCGATGGATCTGCTTGCTGATGACCTAGCGGCAACGCAGCTTTACCCGGAGCAGATGTCGGAGACGTACCGAGATAAGAAGATCGTGCTGCGAGCTGCTGAAAATCTTTCCCCGGCGTTGGTCATTTCAAACCGGGACGAGTTCCTAAAAGCGTTTGAAGGGTTGGCTCGCGAACTGAATGCCGAGGGCCTTCCTGCCATCAAGTTTAAATTGATTAAAATTGATGCTCAGGGTGAGGAGATCGTCACAGAACTGCTTTACGAAGCTTCCTCTCGGGGAACAGATCACAGTCGGCAGCAGCGAGCCCGTTGGCAATGTCGGTGGCGTGCTGCCCCAGATTCCCGGCTGCCGTTGCTGAGTGCTGTTCGCTTGTCATCCTTTGAAGAGGCGGAATATAAGTCCCCATCGGGAACGCTGTTCCAGGATGTGACAGCATCGGTGATGTCAGCAAATGATGCTTATGCTCGTCAGGTGTTGCCGGGGATTAATGATTGGGCGAAACGGTTGGGACGCGAATTTATGGGCCAATTTGGTCACCATGGTTTGGCGATCGCCGACGTTAACAACGACGGATTGGATGATCTTTATGTATGTGATGCGGGAGGATTGCCGAACCGATTGTATCTGCAGAATTCCGATGGAACGATTCGTGACGTGAGCGCTGAATCGGGTGTTGATTTTTTAGATGAATCGTTTGGAGCGTTGCTTGTCGACTTGGATAATGATGGCGATCAAGACCTTGTTGTTGCTTGTGACTTGCAGATACAGATCGCCGAAAATGGTGGCAATGGGCAGTTTCAATTGAAGCAAGCCTTGATCGCAGAGACCGATTCCTATTCGATTTCGGCTGCGGATTTTAATCAGGACTCGAAGCTTGATATCTATCTTTGTGGGTACAACGCCCGACGCCAAACGGCCGCGAATCGAGGATTACCTTTTCCCTTGCCGTACTATGATGCGAACAATGGTGGTCGAAATTATCTGTTAAAAAATTGTGGTGAATTTGAGTTTGTCGATGTGACCGCTGACGTTGGACTAGACGAAAATAATCAACGGTTCAGTTTGGCAGCGGCTTGGGAGGACTACGACAACGACGGCGATCTCGATTTGTATGTCGCGAATGACTTTGGACGAAATAATCTCTTTCGTAACGAAGGTGGTCGGTTTAGCGACGTCGCAGCTGCTGCGAATGTTGAAGATCATGCTTCGGGAATGTCCGTTTCTTGGGGCGACTACGACCGTGATGGCGCAATGGACGTCTACGTGAGCAATATGTTTTCGGCTGCGGGAAACCGGATTAGCTTCCAGCAGCAGTTCTCTGACGGGATCCAGGAGGAAGCTGTCGGTTTTGTACAGCGGATGGCAAGAGGTAACACACTGTTTCGGAATCAACTAGACGGCTCGTTTCAAGATGTGAGTGAAATGAATCGGGTCACCATGGGCCGTTGGGCTTGGGCCTCGCGATTTGCCGATCTTAACAATGATGGGTGGTTGGATCTGATCGTGGCAAATGGATATGTGACCAACGACGATCCGGACGATTTGTGAAGTTTCTTTTGGCGACAGGTCGTGTCGCAAGCACCTCGAGTAGACCGCGAAGATCGCCAGTCGCTCGATGGTTATTTGGCCAGTTGGCATGCCACGATGAAGTTGTTGCGAGCTGGCCGATCGTTTAGTGGGCGTGAACGCAACTGTGCTTTCTTGAATCGGCGAGGTGAATCATTTTCGGATGTCTCTTCGATTCTGGGCATTGATTTTCCTGATGATGGTCGAGCGATTGCAATGACCGATTGGGATCACGATGGTGATCTGGATATCTGGTTTCACAATCGAACCGGACCACGTTTGCGATTGATGCAGAATAATGCGGCTGCGGCAAATGATACGAGCAGCCTTACTTTGAAACTTCGAGGTGTGCGTTGCAATCGGGACGCGATTGGCGCTCGTGTGCGACTGGAACTCGTCGGACAATCAAAGCCCATTCTGCGGACCGTTCACGCAGGCGATGCCTATCTTTCTCAGTCCAGCAAGTGGCTGCATTTCGGCTTGGGAGAAAATGCGAAGATCCAATCTGCTCAGGTTCGCTGGCCGAATGGAGAAGCCGAGTCGATCGTGGGTCTGGAGCCGGGTGGACGATTTGTCATGCAGGAGGGGACGGGCCGAGCTGAGGCCGTTGATGCCAACTCCCCCCTGCGAGAGGTTCAATTGCAACCGTCCGATCAATCCCAATCGGCTTTGCCAAAATGGGAACGGGTGGCATTTGTGAGCCCGTTGACGTTGCCCGCGTTTGAGGTGACGGACGACCAGGGGAAGCGGATGCCTCTTATTAATCAGCAACGGCAGCTGGTTGTTTTCTGGGCCAGTTGGTGTCCGAGCTGCCTCGCTGAACTTGCGGAGCTGGAGAAATCTTACGAACAACTGGCAGCCGCCGGGATCAAAGTGACTTTGGTTAATGTTGATGCGGCTTCCCAAATCGAATCTGCAGTGCGGACGGAACCTTTGACTGCTGAGCAACGATATGGTTCAACTCATGCCGACCGTGTTTTGATCGATAAGCTACAGCTTGTACAACGGATCGTGCTAAATCATGAGCTGCCTTTTGCTGTTCCGCTGACTTTGTTGGTCGATGAACAGGGTGGGCTGGCCGCGCTCTATCGGGGAAGCACGCCTCTCGCAGCGATTCTGCAGGATGCGAAATGGTTAGGCCGTCCCATGTTCGAACGTCGTCAAGCGGCAATACCGTTTAGCGGTACTTGGACGACCTCGTCTCGTACTTTGCTGATGCGGCCGGTGGCAACTTTGTTTCGCGAGCAAGGCTATGATCAAGACGCGGTCAACTATCTCAAACAGGATTTTGAGTTACTCGAAGCCAGGAGAAAATCTGTTGCCACAGATGACGAGTTGCGGCAGGTTGACCTGCAATTCGCCCAAGCCAGCTTTAATATTGGGCGATCGCTGCAATTGCAGGGACAGCGGGAAGAGGCGATCCAATACTATCAACAAGGGTTAAGCGTATTGCCCGATAGTGCGCAAGCAAATTTCTTTTTGGGGAGTGCCCTGGCAGAGATGGGGCAGCCTGCTAAGGCGATTGCCGCTCTGCAATCTGCGGTTCGTTTAGACGGGGATTTTTCGAAGGCTCGATTGCAATTGGCGAAAATGTTTCGGGCCCAGGGAAGGCTCGACGAAGCAAACAACGAACTCGAACAAATCTTGAAACAACGTCGTGATGACGTTGATGCGAATTTCTCAATGGGGTTATTGCGAGCTTCCAAGGGTGAGCCAGCGGCCGCATTGGACTCATTTCTCAAGGTTATTTCCGCTGCGCCGACCCGTGTCGATGCATGGACGAATGCGGGTTCACTGTTTGCCAAGCTGGGACGCCTTGGCGAAGCCAAAGCTGCGCTGGAAAGAGCGATTGATTTGGATGAATCCAATTTACAAGCTCGAATCAGTTTAGGCGGACTCTACGGAGCGTCCGCTGATTTTAACGCCGCTCGACGACAATTTAAGCGGGCATTGGAGCTTGATCCAGAAAGTAATCCAGCTCGACAGGGCTTTATTCAAAGCTTACTCCGAACGGGAGATTTTGTGGAAGCTGGAAAGCAATTGGAGGATGCGATTCGCAGCAATCCTCGCGATATCAACTCGTTCGTTCGCTTGGCCTGGCTTCGTGCCACAGCTCCCGACGAAGACGCTCGCAACGGTGAACAGTCCGAGCGATTGGCTTCCCAATTGGCAAAAGCGACGCGACACGGAAATCCAAAAGTGCTCGATGTGTTGGCGGCTGCGTACGCCGAAACAAGTCAATTTGAATTGGCTGTGGAGACGCAGCAAAAAGCTATCGATCTGATCCGCGGAAAAGACGACCCAACGCAGTTTGAAAAACGGTTGGAACTCTATCAGGCTCAACAACCGTATCGAGAACCCGTTCAGCCATCGAAATAAAAAGAAAGCAGCTAAATCGTCCAGCTGACCTTCGCGTCGATTCCAGCGGCAGAGAGGTTGGTCTGGCGTTTTGAGGGGCAAGCTGCCTAGCAATGAAAATCTCCAGACCATCCACCACTTAGGATTGGAGAAGATCTGCCATTCTCGACCGGGGCCCGCCCGCAGAAGACATGGTGAAGACCGATAACAATCTGGTTGGTGGGAAGGCTCTCGTCGTCGAAGATGAATGCTTGTTTCTTGGTTCCTCGTGTTTTTTATGTCAGCCAGGATGAGTATCCAGTCAAACTAGCTGGGGTTGGCAGCAGAGGAGGTGATCGAGGATTGGTCGCTGAACAGTGAACGAACCATCAGGCTCAGTCTTCCCTGCAGCGAGGTTTTGTCTGTTGTGGTCGTCTGCTCCTGATTGCGGCTTTGACCGATTGTGATGAATGAAAGGCTGGATTGCTCCTGTTTCGAAGGAATCCAACCGGGAATGGCATGTTCAGATTCCTATCGTCTCGCTGAGGGAAAAGTGCGATCATCCTCCGCAAGGCCGTCAGGCTGACGAAGTCGTATACTGCTTGTATCGAACCGCATATCAGAGCGTCAAGGAAAGGAGCAACATGTCTCAATCTACCTGGGACCAGCTGACTCAACATACACGTGAAACGGGCTTGCTTTCGTCCACGTTGGCCACATTAGAATGGGATGAACGAACGGGACTTCCCCCCGAGGCAACCGCTTATCGTGCAGAACAACAAACCTACCTGGCCGGCTTGATTCATCAGCGCTCAACGGCGGACGAATTAGACGCTTGGCTGACGGAGCTCGCTGTTTCCGATTTGGGACAAGATCCACACAGTGATACGGGGGCAACCATTCGGCTGTTGCGTCGCAATTATGATCGTTGCGCCAAGCTCCCGCAAACGCTTGTCGAGGAAATCACGCGAGCATCGGTCTTAGGTCAGCAGGCTTGGGTATCCGCACGGTCCAATAATAGTTTTCACGAATTCCAACCTTACTTGGAAACGCTTGTCGGGCTCAAGCAACAAGAAGCGGATGCAGTGGGTTATGATGAATGTCGCTATGATGCTTTGTTGGACGAGTTCGAACCTGGGGCAAAAGCCGTTGAGGTGGCAAAGGTTCTCGACGAACTCAAGGAAGCGCTCGTGCCACTGGTTCAAGCGGTGGGGGAGTCAACGAATCGATCACCTGCAGAGATTTTGCATCGAGATTATCCCACGGATCGTCAACGTAAACTCGGTCGCCGAGTCGCGTCGAAAATTGGATTTGATTTTCGCCGAGGTCGGATTGATGAAACAGACCACCCCTTCTGTACAAATTTGGGACCCAATGACTGCCGAATTACGACACGTTACGATGAGTGGTTCTTCTCATCAGCCGTTTTCGGTACTTTGCATGAAGCGGGACACGGGCTTTACGAGCAAGGATTGCGACCTGAATTCTACGCATTGCCGCCGGGGCAGTTTACTTCCCTGGGGATTCATGAATCTCAGTCACGATTGTGGGAAAACTTTGTCGGGCGAAGTGCTGCTTTTTGGCAATACTTCTATCCAATGACGCGAGATCTGTTTCCGGCTGCGTTGTCCGACGTCACAGCCGATGAGTTTCACTTTGCTGTGAATGATGTGAGACCTTCCTTGATTCGTGTAGAAGCCGATGAAGCTACGTACAATTTGCATATTGTCATCCGATTTGAATTAGAGCAACTGCTGCTCAATGGTGATTTGAGCGTGACGGACCTGCCAGATGCTTGGAACGAAAAGTATCAGAATTTGCTGGGGATTAAACCTTCCAACGATGCGGAGGGCGTGCTGCAAGATATTCACTGGAGTGGCGGTGCGATTGGTTATTTTCCCACCTATGCGCTGGGTAACCTTTATGCGGCACAATTCTTCGCTCAAGCCGGCCAGGATTTAGGTGACTTAGACGCGATGTTTGCAGAAGGAGAATTCCGTTCGCTCAGTGATTGGTTGCGAACAAATATTCATCAGGCTGGAAGTTGCTATTCTGCTTCAGAACTCGTCCAGCGGGTTACCGGCCAACCCCTGTCGCACCAGCCGCTGATTGATCATTTGTATCGTAAGCTGGGGCCACTCTACGGTGTCAGCTAGCAGGCGCCCTGACGCCCCGTTCCTAGCAAAGCTCCGGGTGGTTAATTGATGTAATCGTTAAACTTTGCCAGCCGATCAGACGATCTAATTTGGAAGCGTCAATAAGTTGCTTCTTGAAAAGACTGGCTTGGTAGTGCGATGACAAGGCGTGGGCTGATTTTCCAGCTGTTACTTTGTTCCACATTCTGTCTACCGTCAGTCATGGGGCAAGAGCTCTCTCTCATTCCCCGAAACGGGCAGAGTATGCCAGCTGGCAGACCGTTGATCTATCGGTTGCCCCCGCTCGAATTCGCCGACCGTGAGTCGATTGATCTCGTTGCTCTTACTCGGATTCAGGATGTTCAGCAGCCTGAACCTGCGATCACATTCCAGGATGAAGCCGAATATTTGGATAACTTGAATGATGGTTTTGAACTGAATGATGGTGTCGAAAATTTCAATCGAGATGGCGCCATCGAGTCTTCTGGTGTTCCGCGAAATCTGATCGACGACACGTTCGAAGGCGATCGCTATAACCTTGAACTTGGCAATAACTTTTACGCGCCACCCGAAGATTTTTCGCAAGGTCTTGTGCTCTATGGCAAGTCAATTGCGATGAAAGTCAGCGGCTATGTCAAAGTTGATTTGATCCATGACTTTGATCCGATTGGATCGAAAAACTTGTTTGATACGACGACGATTCCAGTGGATGCGTTGCCTCGTCAGAACAGCCGCTATCAGGCGCGTCAATCCAGATTGAATTTTGACATCCGTTGGCCGTCGACTTGGGGCCCAGTGCGCATGTTCGTTGAGGGTGACTTTTTTAATGATCAAAACTACTTTCGATTGCGACACGCTTATGGTGAAGTCGGTAATTTGATTCTTGGCAAGACTTGGACGACTTTCACGAGTATGGAAGCGATGCCTGCCACGCTTGATTTTGAAGGTGCTGTGTCGTCGGTGACGCGGCGGGCCGCACAGGTTCGCTGGACACAGCCTTTGATTGGGGATTGGCTGACCGCCGCTGTGTCCGTTGAGAATCCCGAGATCCGATTGGAGCTTCCCGATACCGTCACCCCCGTCACACAAACACCCGACTTCATTGCTCGTATTCGGTGGTCACCCGAATGGGGGCAGTTTCAGGTTGCCGGAGTGGCACGCCAGTTAGGTGTTCAGCCAGAAAACCAGGAGGTTCGAGAGGCGCTGGGTTGGGGGTTCAATTTCACCGGTGCACTGCTCTTGAATGACGCGAATAAGTTCTATTACCAAATACTCTTTGGGGATGGTATCGGCAGCTATCGAGGATTGCCCGATGTGGCTTTAACGGGGAATCAACAGAAGCAGGCCAGTCCTTTGGGGACCTTTGGCTGGATGGTTGGTTGGAAACATGAGTGGACCCCCCAACTGACTTCGAACTTTACTTACAGCGTTAGCAGCATCAATAATCTACCGGGCCAAGTAGAGTCGGATTTGAAGGAGAATACCTATCTGGCGGCCAATGTGATCTGGAATCCGATCGAACGAATGTTCATGGGCGTTGAGTATCTGTTTGGAACTCGAGAAAACAAGAATTGGGAGCGTGGTGAGGCGAATCGGGTGCAGGCTAGTTTTGGCTTCTATCTTCCCTAGTGGTTTGTTCCTTGGAATAGCCGGATGCGACTCCGAGGGCATCTGTCGGAAATGGGTTCTGGTCGGTTTGCTACGAACTCTTCTATTGTTCTCAGTGTCGAAAATCAGTGTTTGAAATACAACGACTGCGGCGAGGGTGGGATCGTTCACAGCCCTTTGGCCTGGTCTTCGGGTTTCCCAATGTCTTCCCCTTGGGGGGTTTTTGGACAGAAGGCGTGATCCAGTTCGGATTGGCGGCCGATCCGCCCAGGCGTGTTCTGTGAGTAAATCGACAGACTACCATCAAGATCATCAGGAATCACGTTACAATGAGCTTCCGACTATTATTTGTCGAAATTGTTCTGGCTGCGATCGAGAGGTGAATTTGATGAATTGGAATAGATCTTGGTTATTGCTTGTCGCGGTTTTTTACTTTGGACTTCCTACCGTCACTCGGGCGGCGGATGCCACGAAGCAGGAATGGATTCAGCTATTCAATGGAAAAAACCTGGACGGCTGGAGAGTGAAGATTCGTGGTCATGAAGTTGATGATAACTTTGGCGATACGTTCCGCGTTGAAGATGGCTTGCTTACTGTTTCGTATGATCAGTATCAGAAACCATTCAATCAACGATTTGGCCACATCTTTTTTAACAAGCCATTTTCGAACTATGTGATTCGCGTTGAGTATCGATTTGTTGGCGACCAAATAGACGGGGGACCCGGTTGGGCGTTTCGAAATAGCGGAATCATGTTGCACGGACAATCGCCTGAGTCGATGAAGAAAGGACAGGATTTTCCGGATTCGATCGAAGTGCAGTTGCTAGGTGGGAACGGAAAAAATGCACGAACGACCGCCAATGTTTGTACTCCAGGAACGCACATCCACTTTGGTGATAAATTAATCAAGCGTCATTGCAACCCGTCCAAGTCGAAGACGTACCATGGCGATCAATGGGTTACTTTGGAAGTCGAAGTTCGAGAGGATGAGTTGATCAAACACATCATGGACGACAAAGTGGTGCTCGAATACACCAAGCCACAAAAAGATAATGGAGAATTGATCACAGGTGGTTACATCTCGTTGCAATCCGAGAGTCACCCGGTTCAGTTTCGAAAAGTGGAAATCCGAGAGCTGAAAGACTGATTCTTTCCGCCTTACGCGAGGCGAGAGCATGGGGCAGCGCAATGGCTGGCACGAGTGCGTTCAACAGCAGTTGCATCCGATCCGAAGGAAAGCACGGATTGTTTTCTTGCTCCACGCGGATCGGCTGTGATGGCACAGTACGCGCTGGACTCCGAATCGATTTGAATGACTGCCAACGGATGCTACGGTGGTTTGGGTGCTGAGCTGCTCAGGCCGCCTGCGTCTTGTTCCGTTGTCACACCCCTACCAGGTTAACTCGTCGATTCGCCTCGCTAGTTTTGAGAGTCAACAGCTCGCCTGTCCTAGTTTTGTCGGTCAAACCCACCGAAGATGCCCGTCGCGTACCAGATGCCATTTGAACCAAGAGAAATGTCATAGCCGAATGCCGGTTGGCGGGAGCTGACCGAGCGCCAATGACCCGATGACTGTCGCCAACAGTAAACACAACTGAAACAGGATCGAAGTAGACCTTCTCCAGGCCAACTCTCGGCGCATACTTCTGTCGGCGCCTCTCCTCCGACCATCGCATGTATCTCGTGGAAGCGTGAATTCCAGTTGTGGTGTCCTTGCTGACGGATCTGGGCTTGGTAATTCGAGTGTCGTCGGCTTGCCTCAAACAGTTGTGGATGGGGCTGACCATTTGCACTTGCAGGTCTTTCTGGATGGCAGCGAACCGCAAAAGTTAGCATTCGTTGGGTAAGTGTTCCTGGTGGTAACGCAAGTAGTGTACTTACCGACTTGGTTCCCCAGTAAGTTGGTGCGAAATAGGCCGACGACTCGAATGGCAAACAACTTACTGGCTTGCCGTAGTAATCACGTTCTTGGTGTTTGAGGTCGACAATCACCAAGCCTTGCCGACCATTCATGTGAACGAAAGCGCCGTGACGAAGTAGGGGGCGTTGAATACCGTCCATTTCAACTTTGGTTGTCGTGGGAATCTTCACTAACACAAAGTTGTCGAGTGACCGCTTGATACTCGCTTCTTGTAGTGTCGTCTGTTCAAATTGTTCGCGAGTTGGGTTGTTTGTCGGTTCGTAGAAGTAGATGAGCAGAAACTTTTCTGCCTCCTTGGCGGCGCGATGTGCTTCAAAGTAATCACCAAACCAGTGTTCAGTCGATGCCTGAGCGACTTCACTTGCTCCGCACCACTGTGGCCCACTCGTGATGACGAAGAAAACGAAACATGCCCTCCAGAAAATCCCAAGCTGGTTCATCAAAGTTTCCTCTTTGTTGTTGATGCCGTCGGGAAATCCTCGACGGGAAATCCTCGTGGTGCAATTTGGTTCGACGATAACACACAAATCTCAAATGATCTAGCGGCCCAAATCCTGGTAATAATCGCCAGGAAGAGGATGCTATTTTGGCGCATCGCTGTTGGTGCCCGTCGTAACTTGCAATGAGTTCAATGCTTGTCGCAATATGCTCGGGCTGAATGTTGATTGAGCATGCATGTTGGTAGAATGTGGCGCTGAAGGTTTTTCGTTTCATTCATTTCAAGAACGGTGAAGGTGCTCAAGATGCCAAGAAAATTGTTGCCAAATCGATGGCTGCTCATGATCGTAATCCTTGGTACCACATCATGGATCCTGACCGCGCGGGGCTTGACAGCGGCGCATCCGGTACTCATTCAAGGAAACGGGCAACTGGCGATTTTGGCCGCGGATGGTCAGTATGAATGGCGGATGAAGTGGGGAGGAATTCATGATGTACATCGATTACCGACCGGCAACATCATGGTGCAGCAGGGTGCGCACAAAGTGGTCGAAATCAATCCAGCGACTCAAAAAGTCGTCTGGTCTTACGATGCTTCAGTGCGGAATGGAAACCAAGGAGTTCCTGTCGAAGTTCATTCGTTCCAACCCTTGGCGGATGGTTCTGTCATGATCGCTGAATCAGGTCCGGCGCGGATCATTGAGGTGGATCGTGAAGGTAAGTTGCTACGACAGATCAAATTGAAAGTTGACAAACCACATTCGCATCATGACACGCGTTTAGTGCGAAAACTGAAATCGGGAAACTACTTGGTTTGTCATGAGAATGACGGGGTCGTTCGCGAGTATAACGGTGCTGAGAAAGTCGTGTGGGAATATGAAGTGCCGCTGTTTGGTCAGCCTCGGAAAGCAGGGCATGGTCCCGAGGCCTACGGAAATCAATTGTTCTCCGCGCTGCGCCTTGATTCGGGAAATACGTTGATCGCCACTGGAAACGGCCATCGTGTGTTGGAGGTAGATCCTCAGGGAGAAATCGTCTGGCAGGTTGATCAGAAGGAATTGCCTGGGATCACGCTTGCTTGGGTGACAACCTTGGAGGTGTTACCGAATGGCAACTATGTGATCGGCAATTGTCATGCGGGGCCCGGCAATCCATTGCTGATTGAAATCGAACCTAAGTCAAAGCGAGTCGTTTGGACATTTGACCATTTTGACAAGTTCGGTAACTCAGCCCCAAATTCGCAGATCCTCGGATTGCCAACGGCTGCCGTTCGCTAACAGGCTCGCTTCGCGAGGATTCATCTTGTCGCCCTGATGTGGGTAGTTATTCGATCCCAAAGTATTCGTGAATGAATGCTTTGCGATCGCCTTCGTGCTTAACGTATTGAACCAGTGCGTACAACTTGCGTTGATCTCGCTTGAGTTTTTCGTCAAGCCGATCTTGGTCGAGCAGAGTCACTGGAAGCGGCCGAACAACGGAGATTTGATCGGTCTGCATGCTGTTAATAACGCCGTAGCGATCAAGCATTGAAATGACGGTTTCCAGTCGATGGTCATGTTTGTCTTTGAAGTGCAGTTTTTCTCTCAGCCACTCCAGTCCAAACGCGTTGACTTGTTCTCGTTCGTGCGAGAGAAAGTCGTGAACACGCTGATAGAATTCGGCTCCGGGATTACTCCAGCCGAGGAATTCCATTTGAGTCATTAAATCGGCGTCATCGTAGAGCAGAGTGCACTCTGAGGGCAGGCCGTCTCGTCCGGCGCGTCCGATTTCTTGATAGTACGATTCCATGGATCCGGGAATGTCGGCATGGATCACCATGCGGATGTCTTCTTTGTCGATGCCCATGCCGAAGGCATTGGTTGCCAGCACCAGATGTGCGGGCTCGTTCATGAATTTCTCTTGCAGCTGCTTTCTGCGTCTGCGGTCTAAATCTCCATGGTAAATCAAGTGGGGGACCTCGAGTTCACGCAGACGCTCGCTGAAATAGTCCAGCGTTTTGATCAGGGTGAAATAGACAATTGAACTGCCCGTCCATCGTTCTCGAGCTGTTTGGATGAATTGCAGTTTTTCGTCGAAGCCCCAGACTTGCGTGACATTTAAGTCGAGATTCGGGCGATCGATTCCCTCATGATAAAGTTGCATTTCGTCCGGTTGCAGACCCAGTTGGCGGACGATGTCTTTTTGAACGTCGGGAGTGGCTGTTGCCGTCAAAGCGATGGTGGTCGGATTGCCCACCAGTTCACGGAACTCTTGCAAACGTGTGTAGTCGGGGCGAAAGTCATGTCCCCATTCACTGATGCAATGGGCTTCGTCGACAGCTAGGAGCTGCACGTTACGTTTTTTAATGACGTCGACGAATTCAGATTTTCGAAAACGTTCCGGGGTCACGTAAAGAAGATCGTATTCGCCTTTGCCGACGCGAGCATATCGGTCGAGTCGATCCTGGCGGGTCAAGGAGGAATTAATGAACGTGGCATCCACGCCACGAGTTCGGAGCGAATCCACTTGGTCCTTCATCAACGCGATGAGTGGTGAAATGACCAACGTAAGGGATGATGCTTCTTTTTTTGATCGGTGACCGTTGATCAGCGCGGGGATCTGAAAGCAGAGAGATTTTCCCATACCGGTCGGCATGATGACCATCACGTGTTTTTGATTGAGTACTCGTTCGATAATTTGGAGCTGTTGGCCACGAAAGGTGCGATGTCCAAATGTTTCTCGCAGGATTTCTTCCGGGGAGGGAGCGGAATCGGTAGCCATGGGGTGGTTCGGTCGATCCTTCAGGGGTTCGATGGTCTCAAATGCTTGACAAAAAAGTCCGCTCGACGGCGACGACCGTAAGGGCCTTCCGCGATGCCATGACCTCCCCCGGGAACGAGGAGAAAGTCGAAGTCTTTGTCTGCTTTGATCAGGGCATTAACCACTTGTAACGTTGATGCGGGGTCGACATTGCGATCCAGCTCGCCAACGATTAGGAGCAGTTTCCCGTTCAGCCGGTGGGCGTTGGTTACGTTAGATTGTTCCTCATAATGAGGGCCAATCGGCCAACTCATCCATAATTCATTCCACCAGATTTTGTCCATGCGGTTGTCATGGCAACCACAGTCTGCCACGGCGACTTGGTAGAAATCGCCGTGTGATAATAACGCTGCGAGCGCATTTTGGCCACCCGCCGACCCGCCGTAAATTCCGACCCGTGAGCTGTCGAGACAGTCGTATTTTTCAGCTAACGCACGAATCCAAAGGATTCGATCCGGTAGGCCTGCATCAGCGAGGTTTTTCCAGCAGACATCATGGAATTGCTTGGAGCGATGCGAGGTGCCTAAGCCGTCTATCTGTACAACCACAAATCCTCGATCTGCGATTTCTTGTTGATGATGGTAAGATGTGCGGAACTTTTTGGGGACGTGGGCGCTGTGTGGTCCGGCATAAATATTTTCGATGATGGGATAAGTCTGATTCGCGTCGAAATTGCGTGGCCAATGAACGATCCCGTAGATATCGGTTTCACCGTCTCGCGCTTTGGCGACAAAACGTATTGGTAACCTCTGCCCGACTGCCTCGAATTCACTTGTGTCGGATCTCTCAAGCTCACAAATCAAGCTGCCGTCGAGAACTCGACGCAATTCATGAACAGGAGCACAGTCGACACGCGACCATTTGTCGATCAAGTATTTGCCTTGAGGCGAATAGTCAATCTGGTGAGTTCCATCGCTCTCGGTTAAGAGCACCAGGTCAGAACCGTCAAAATTGATGCGAGCAAAATGGACATGGTAAGGGTCTTGATCAGGATGGAAACCACCCAAACGAAACCAGATTTTCCGTTGGTCGGTGTCGACCCGATCAACGCCTCGGACGACCCAATCGCCACTTGTGATTTGTGATTTGATCGCTCCGTTGTACGAGTCAATCAGATAAAGATGATTCCAGCCATCTCGTTCTGACATCCAAATCAGTTCACCCGTGTCGTCCAGGAACTGCAAGTGCAACTTGCCCGCGTAGTCAAAAAATGTATCGCATTCTTCATTTACAATTGGAGTGACGTCACCCGTGACTGCGTCGACTCGGATTACTCGAAACAGTTGGTGTCCCCGTTGATTGTATTGGAAAGTGAAACTCTTGCTGTCTGGTGCCCAGCGAACATCGCGAATGGCGAAAGGGCGATCGAATAAATCATTTCGTAGTTCAATCTGTTTTGCCCGCTCAACATCGAAAAGCCCCAGCCGCGGTGTTGGTATCTCGTCGCCTGGCTTCAAGTAGGGATAAGAGTGGAGTTTTGGCTGAAGCTGATCACGGGGTGAAGATTCAATGAGATGCACCCGTCGTTCCGTTGCCGACTTGGTCTGAAGTGCTACAAATCGTTTTGAATCGGGTGACCAACGAAGATCGGCTGACTTGGGTTCGGAGTCTTGCAGTGAGTATCGCATTTGTACGCCACGAGCTCGCGCTGTGTCGCGTTGCCAACTGTTCTCTGCAGAGCCATTCGTCGTTAGTTGAACGGCTTGATCATCTTTATCAACGAGCCATAAATTGTGATCGCGTGATTCGACGCTGTGCTTTCGCTGGGGAGAGACTCCTGTTCGCCGTTGAGATCGTTGATCGGGACGTGATTTTGTCGGACGAGGCTCCGCTGAAAGATCCGGTGGGCGGTTGTCAATCCGTGCATCGCTTGGCTTCTTCACTGCTTCGAAAACAGCGACTGTCGAACCATCAAGGTCGGATACTAGCCAGACATGTCCGGCATAAGTGTGTTGGCTGTAGGATTGTTCGGGTTCTACTTTGCCGTAGCTGTGTTGTTCGCCTGATGAATCAATCCAGAAAAGTTCAACGGTTTGTTTACGTTCATTGTGGAATCGGATTTCCGTTTCCGGGCCCGTCCGTCGGCTAGGCCGACGGCGGCGGTTAAACGGCAGCGAGCGGATTTGCTGGGGTGTTGCATCGGCTGTTGTCGTCAAAACATGGTTCGATTGGTCGAGGATCCATTCGCCTTTTCGCCCGATCAGACGAATTTTGTCGTTCGGCAGAAATTCGATCTGCTGGATCGGAAGACGTTTTGAATCAATTTTCTCACCGAGAGCTTTCGCCATGGCCGTGCCGACTCGCTGATGATCAAAAGCCGGTTTCCGAATGCCTTGAAGTGCATCCACGACGATGAATTCATGTCCGCCGCTGAGCCGCTTATTTTCGTACCAGAACCTTGAGTCATCGTCGAACCAGTGAGGCTCGAGCGAAGCTCGATCGATACGAGGCTGTTCGGCTGCTTCACTCGATGGAAGTAGACCGCAACAGGAAAGCAATACGAACGTTGCAGTAAGAAACAGCTTCGGCATGCCTGATTCTCGTCGAGGTGCAGTTGATTTATAGATAACTGCAGTTTAATCCGTGCCGAACTTGATTTGTAGTCGCCCTGGGAAGGAGATAAAACGAAGAACCTTTTTGATGCCAAGTAAAAAAGGCGGAGCGTGCCAATTTGTTGACGCACGCTCCGCACTTTGGATTGCTCTTATTTTTCGCCAGCGGTTCACTCGCACTTTGATGAATTCTAGCGACGAGCTGGCTTCGGTCCGCCTCGTCCCGGAGCTTTACGTCCCGGTCCTTTGCGGTCTTCAGCGCCACCGTCTTCAGCGCCACCGTCAGCTCCGGGATGCTTGTGGCCACCAGGGCCTCGATGACCGCCAGCTTTTGGCTTCGGTCGAGTGGGACGCTCTGGACGAAGCTGCTTGAGTGCCTCGCCAGCACCTTCCAGATCACCGTTGGCGAGTGATTCCTGTGCGGCAGCAATCACTGCTTGGACTTCCTCGGCTGTTGCATCACCGGGAAGTTTTCCTGCTTCGAGCGATGCTTGCAGTTTGGAGACTGCTTTCTCCAAATGCATTGACCGTTTCAATTCCATGACCGGTGCAAGGTCTTCGGTTTCGAGAGCTGTGGTGTAAGCGGCCAGCAATGCTGCTGCTGACTCGGGAGTCAAATCCGAAGGCAATTCTCCGGCGTCGGTTGCAGCTTGAAGGCGATCGATGCGAGCTTGAACTCCCTCGGCAGGGAACGCTCGTTCTCCTTTGTCCCCTGCGTGTCTTCCGGGCGCGCCTTCTTTGGGCGTCTTACGTCCCTGCTTCAACAGCTCTTTTGCCGCGTCCAGATCATCATTGGCTAATGCTTGATTCAATCCGTCGACTAGCGATTGAGCTTCTTCGGGTGTGACTCCGTCCGGAAGTTCACCCGATGCGATATTCTCGGTCAGTTCGTCGATTCTGCCTTGAATGCGATCTTGTTCTCTCTCGCCCCGAACTTGGCTCAATAGCGCTTTGATCGCGTCCCGATCTTCAGCGACGACGGCTGCTTCTAAGTCCGTGACGATTTGCTGAGCTTGTTCAGCGGTGAGGTCTCCAGGAAGGTTGCCGGACTCAATGCCCGCATTGAGCTGCTCGATTGTTTTTGCAGCAGGATCTTTCCGATCCGCACCTTTGTCACATCGTGCACGCCCCTGATGACGACCACGACGCGGTTTGGTTTTTGCCTGGTCATCCTCGTCGATCGGAGTGTCATCTCCTTCGCCTTCTGCGGCCAGTGGTTGTTCCAATCCGTAACGACCGGCCTGGAAAGCAACGACGATGTCGGTCGAGTCAAAAACCCCGTCACCATTCCAATCACCCTGGTCGAAGGATGCGCTTTCGCCAGTTTCAAATTTTCCTGCTTGGAAAACTCGCACGATGTCACTTGAGTCAAAAACTCCATTGAGGTCGGCGTCTCCAACCGCAGCGCTAACATCGCCGGCGAGGAGCCGTTTGGATTCCAGACCCTCGATTTGAATTTTTCGACGCTGAGTTGTGCGACTTCTTTGTGGTCGTTTGCGAAACCAGGAAAGAGTTTGGTGTCTCATGGTTGTGCTATGCTCCTAAATTCTTGCTTTGGTCCGATTTCCTTGCCCCAGCATCCTAGGTCGAGTTTTTCAGCGATCGTAACGGATCCGAAGAAAAGCTCAGCGGGACAATTATTAACACGGCAGAATCGATTCGGTTTCGCAAACGGCCGCGATTTGGTGCAAAATAAAGATTCAATGAAGGCTTGCGGCGAAGAGTGTTAAAATGGGTTATGTCTCAAGGCCGAATTCAGCTTCTCAGAGATTATCTAGGAAATCGGTCTTTTCAGCAAACGGATTCATGACTGGCTGACCCCATCGGCTGTTTTTCTGCGAAAAGCAACAAAACAAAGTCTTCGCGTGAGCTTCTTGGGGCTGTTGTAGAATCTGTTTTGCTCGAGCAGGTCGCCCAAGGAAGCCTCCCGATTCCACCATCGCGATTTCCTGTTTCTTGTCCAGTCCACTCCGTCCAACGCGGCAAATCGATGGGGAGTTTGCCCAGTCATTGGGTTGGAGGAAGCCCGTTGTGTTTCTTGCTATTCAGTGGATGGCCGCGAACTTCGATTGATTTTCGCTCGGGGATCTTAACTGACGGGATCTAGGCATTGGGCGGTCGCCTTTGATCCTGCACAGAGATTCGCGTTGTATGGCCGCAAGCTGCCGCTGGAAGGGGCATTGTTGAGCGATCTTACGCTATCGCTCGAAACGCTGTTGGAGCTGCTTAAAGGCACGAGCCCAGAGCATTTTCGCAGCAGGCACCGAGCGGCTCATTTGCTCAGCAACTTCATTGAAACTGCAGCCCTGCAGACTTCGGAGTTGCAAGACTTTACGATATTGTATTGGTAATTCGTTAATCGCGTCATTCAGAAACTGTGCGTTTTCGCGACGCTCGGCTTGAACACTGGGAATTTCTTCTGAGCAGGTGATGGCGGTGCAACGCTGGATGCTCGCCGGATCAACACTTTTGTTATGTTGATCCAGTGACACCTCACGCCGAATGTCTCGCTTGGCTGCGGTTACATGCATTTCGATTGTGCGTGCTAAATTGTTGGTAAGAATTCGTTTGAGCCAGCAGATGAATTCACTTTCTGTCTGACCGCGAAACTGATGGAAGTCGCGATGGGCTTCGAGCATCGTTTCTTGAACGATATCCGAAGGGCTGATTCGAGCTCGCAATTTGGCATCTAACCGAAGGTCTGCCAGGAGAAAAAGGTACCGTCGATAGAGCTCCAACAGGGGCCCTAGTCGATCAGGTGCGGCGGCTTTGGCACACAAAAACTTCTCTTGCCGATCGGATGTTGGCTGATGTTGGTTTCGGGTCATGATCGAACTTCCACAGGAATCAAGATCGAATGGTGAATTTGGTTGGCGAATCACGCCATCCATACCTCGTCCCGCAAAGTCAGTCAGGAAAATCCGACTCGGCACGAAGGTGCTAACGGAGTTCTTAGGCGGTGATTGTCCTCGTCGATAGACTCCCGAACGACTGGCGATTGCCCGGTTGGAATTCTGGAGTTTTTGAGTTTTGTTGCTGCAGGGGATTGAACACGGATCGTTCCGATTTGTTTCGGTAGGAAAAAAATCTTTGGTCATCAGCTGATGTGCTGGAAAGTAGCAATTGGCAAAAGCCGGAAACAGAGCAAGCAGGCAATGGGTTGGGTATGGCTGCTATGCATCGGACCCTGAACGCGATCAGGGCCGTTAACATCTGCTTCGTTTCGATCCATGGCGACCTCTCTTACGATGGTCGTTTTTGAACGCGGGATCGCAGAAGATCACAAGAAAAGCTGGAGCTAAGCTCGGCTGAAAGCCGTGAGCAACAGTTGACTCATCGCATCGAGAGCTTGCGTTTCTTCGCTGACAACGTATCGAACACCCAGGTTTTTGAGCGGTTGTACGTTGGATTGGAATCGGCAGCGGACGAAAACTTCACAACTGCGGTTGACCTGGCGCAGTTCGCGTACAACCGCGACGGCCTCTGAATCGACCGCGATGCTAATGACCACAATTCCTACCTGATCGGCATTCGCCCGTTCCAGCGTGCCTGGATCGGTGGCGTCACCGACGATAGTGCGGAATCCTTGTTGTGCGAACTGTTGTAGATTCAGTGGGCTGCGGTCGATCAGGCAGGCGTCATAACCTGATGTTTCTAGCTGCGAGGCGAGTTGACGGCCGATTGGCCCCATGCCAATTACGATCGCGTTGCGACTTTTAATTTCTCGGATCGGCTGTTCCTTTTCTATTTGTTTTTGTGCTGTGTCCCTTCCTCGCAACGCGAGTGTCAACAGAATGGGCGAGAGCATCAAGGAGACAAGTGAGATGGCGACAAATTGTTGCGCCTTTTCTTCCGGGACTAATCCCTCTTTGAGTGCGATGGTGACGATTGCAAAAGCAAACTCGCCCACATGAGCGAGGCCGAATCCCATGCGAATCGAAAGGCTCCAGGGCAACGCAGTCAGGCGGAGTGCGATGGTTGCGGCCACCGCCTTGATGATAATTAATGATGTCAGCCCCACCAGGAAGAAAACGGGTTGCTGGATTACGGTTTTGGGTTCCAGCAGCATGCCGAGTGAGACAAAGAAGATTGCGGTGAAAGTTTCTCGGAATGGAAGCACCAAAGCATCGATTTGTTCGGTCCACCGATTACCATTCAACATGAGTCCCGCGGCGAAAGCGCCGACTGCAGGAGGCAGTCCCATTCGATAGGACGCAAGCGTCACACCCCCGAGAATGACGATGCTGGCCAATACCACGACATCCGGACTTCGAAAACTTGTCAACGCTGGGATCAGCCATCGGGATAGACCCCATCGCATCAAAGTCACTGAGCTGACAAACAAGAGAGATTTGGTCGCTAAGGCGAGGTATTCGGTCGTTCCAGGTTGATCATTTTGGCCAGCGATCAAGGGGATGACCAACAGCAGTGGAATCAGCGCGACGTCTTGAAACAGTAGAATCCCGATTGCCCGTCTTCCCGATGACGAGCTGGAGCGTCCCCATTCCGAAAGTGTCTTGAAGACGAGTACGGTCGAACTGAAGGCGACGGCGGCACCCAGCAGGGCTGATGTTTGCCAAGAAAAACCGTTCCAGTTCAACAGCCAAGCAACCGGGACACTCACGAGCAGCATCTGAACACTGCCACCGACCAGGAGGTGGCGGCCAAGCTTGACCAATTCACCAAGAGAAAATTCCAATCCAATCGCGAATAGCAGAAGGAAGACGCCAATTTCCGAGAGGAGTTCAATGTCGTGACTCCGTTCCCGAATCAGTTGGGTTCCGCCCCCTCCTACCAAGACTCCGACAAGCATGTAGCCAATCAAAGTCGGGATGCGAAAATGCTTGCAGGCTAAACCGGCGAGCAAACCGGCGGACAGAATGACGAGCAGGTCGTAAATAAGTGATTGGTCCATTGGATTATTTCCCGCCCGTATCGTACCGTGTTGTTTCCGAATGGCGTACCATAAACGAAGATGGCCCAGTGAAGTTAGTAGGAAAGGTGGTATGGTAGTACTTTGGGATTGTGTTTTTGAGAGAAGTGTTGGACAACGCCTAGTCAACTATGATTAATCGTGAAAAACCGTCTGGTGACCCCGCGAGAAGTCGTAATCGGTATGACCAATACCAGACGGCTCGAAAGGCCCAAGGATCGGTTGCATCAAAATTGGAAGCTCGATCGGTTCGTCCCGGCGATCCCAAGCGTGGCCATCGCGATCGGACTTTTAGGCATTTGCTGTCGGAGTTTTTCAAGCTCCTAGGGCCTTTGCGTCGGTCTGTAGTATTCGCTCTTTCGATGCTCACGGTTGGAACGATTTTGCGGTTGTTTCCACCTGCAGCGTCAAAGCTTGTGATCGACTATGTCTTGACGGACCGTCCGCTGCCCGATTGGTTATTAAATATCTGGCCAGGGGCGGTTGCTCGCATTCACCTGTTAGTTGTGATTGGTATTGTTGTAGCAGTGTTTGCCTTAACCGCGTCGCTCTTCACGCTCTGGGGGCGTTGGATTGCGACAAAGGCCACCAACATGATGCAAACAAAGGTCCGGCGCAGAGTGTTCGATCATGCCGTCAGACTGCCGCTGCACCAGGTTTATCAACTCAAGTCTGGTGGGACCGCCAGTATTCTGCGTGAAGACGCAGGCGGTGTCGGAGATTTGATTTTCAGCATGCTCTACAATCCATGGAGGGCGATCGTTCAGTTGGTCGGTAGTATTTTGGTCCTGGCTTGGGTGGATTGGCGATTGATGTTGGGGGGGCTGATGATTCTTCCGCTCGTCTATTTTAGCCATCGAGCGTGGATCACAAGAATTCGACCGGTTTTTCGTGACATTCGCAGGCAACGGCAAGATGTTGATAGTAATGCGACCGAGGCTTTTGGCGGAATGCGCGTGGTCAGGACTTTCAATCGCGAGCGAAGCGAGAACAGTCGCTACGTCGGTGGTAACAATCTGTTGGTTCGAATGCAGTTGTTTGTATGGTGGTGGGCTCGGGGTGTCGACATGTTGTGGGATACCCTGGTGCCATTAGCATCGACGATGGTATTGATGTATGGCGGCTACCAAGTTTACTACCAGCAATTGACATTAGGCGATTTGTCGATGTTTCTCGTTTACCTAGCCATGCTGCTGGGCCCAATCGCCACTTTGGCTACGAGTGCGACCAATTTTCAAAATAACCTGGCGGGGTTTGATCGGATTCTCAACTTGCTTAATGAACCACTTGAAGCGGGTAGGCAAGACGTAGGAAAAAAGATCGATGTTGATGAGACCCCAGGTGCGATCACTTTTCGGAACGTCGATTTCTCGTACCCTGAATCGAATCAATTGGTCCTCCAAGATATCAACCTGCAAGTGAAAAGTGGCGAGATTGTCGCTTTGGTGGGACGTAGTGGCTCGGGCAAAACAACGCTCTGCAATATGGTGGCTCGGTTCTACGATCCCTGCAAAGGGGCGGTGGAACTGGATGGTGTCGATTTACAGGAAATCGATCTCTCGTGTTACCGTAACTTACTGGGGATTGTGGAGCAGGATGTGTTCTTGTTCGACGGTACGATCGGCGAGAACATTGGTTACGCTCGCGCGAATGCGACGATGGAGCAGATTCGCGAAGCCTCGCAGATTGCCCATGCTGATGAGTTTATTGAAAGGTTGCCGCAAAAATTTGACACGATTGTTGGGGAAAGGGGTGTGCGGCTCAGTGGCGGTCAACGGCAGCGGCTGGCCATTGCTCGAGCAATTTTGGCCGATCCTCGCATTTTGATCTTGGATGAAGCCACGAGTAATTTAGATAGCGAAAGCGAACGACTGATCCAGGATGGTTTGCAGCGTTTAATGTCAGGACGGACCTGTTTCGTAATCGCCCATCGGTTGAGTACAATCTCCCACGTGGATCGGATTGTCGTGGTAGAAAATGGCCGCATTATAGAATCCGGTAATCATGTAGATTTGCTCGCCCAGGGAGGCCGCTATCAGGAAATGGTCGCCCTGCAGATGCAGGCGAATGCTTATTAAGCGATAACTAATTTGATGTGCCTTGGAGATGATCATGACAGATGCCGTTGCGGATTCTAAGGCTTCATCTTCTCCTTCTCCCCCCCCACGCTTTGAGTCGATTGACGCGTTGCGTGGGTTCGATATGTTCTGGATCATTGGTGCGGGCAGCATCGTGATGGGCTTGCGAAAAGTGAGCGATGCCGAATGGGTCAAGCTGTTGGCCGATCAACTTGAGCATGTCCCTTGGAGCGGTTTTCACTTTTACGATTTGATCTTTCCACTGTTTGTTTTTTTGGTGGGAGTTTCATCCGTCTTCTCATTGCAGCGGATTGTCGATCGGCATGGGAAGGCAGCCGCCTATTGGCGGCTGATTCGCCGCGCTGTGGTTCTCTATTTGTTGGGATTGTTTTATTACGGCGGTCTAAGTCGCGATGGTGGTCCCGAGATGTTTCGCTACGTGGGTGTGCTACAACGAATTGCCATCTGCTATCTGTTTGGTGGAATCATTCTGCTGAATTGTAAGTTGCGCGGCATGATTATTGCGCTCGCTGTGATTTTGCTCTCGTACTGGGCGATGATGACATTTATTCCTGTGCCCGGTGTTGGTCCCGGTGACTTTTCCGAAGGGAAGAATCTGGCAAACTACTTTGATACGCAATACCTGCCGGGTTACAAATGGGATGGCGACTGGGACCCCGAAGGTCTGCTCAGCAACTTGCCCGCGATTGGAAGTGGTATCTTGGGCATGTTTGCCGGTATGATTTTGATGAATCCTGCTTTCACGAGTCTCCAGCGGATGACTTGGTTGATTGGTTTAGGAGTTGGTTGCCTGCTGGTAGGCTGGCTGTGGGGATTTCAATTTCCGATCAATAAAAAGCTTTGGACGTCATCCTTCGTGTTGTTTGCAGCCGGTTGGAGCTATCTGCTTGTTGCTCTATTTCACGCGGTGATTGACATTGCCAAATTCGACATCTGGGCACGGCCTTTTGTCTGGATTGGAATGAATTCGATAACGATTTACATGCTCACGAATCTGATAAGCTTCCGATCGGTCGTCTTGCGTGTCGTCCATCCACCTTTGCTGTCGGCAATGGGGAATTGGGCAGAGCTGGTTGTCTCGTTATTGTCGTTGAGTCTTTGCGTGGGAATCTGCTATTTGCTCTATCGTAAGCAACTATTTTTGCGCGTGTGATTGCGGGAGTGGCAATGCAGGATCGAATACCTAGCGATTCTTCGGTTGGCGCGACGAATCTCTTGCAGTTGAGCGCGACCCCCGGCTGCACAGAAGAAGAAATCAAGGCCGCCTATCGAGGCCTCGCCCAGCAACTACATCCGGATCACGGTGGGGATGCTGAACGATTTCGACGGTTACAACAGGACTACGAAGTCGCTCTGGAACGGCTTAAACAACCGTTGAAGAAGCCTGTGGTCGTAACGCCCTATGTGCCCCAGGCACCTGTCAAACGGCGCGTGCGGAGACGGCCGTTTCGTCGAGCGATGATCGTCCTGATCATTCTAAGCCTGGTATCCTTGGTGTTGCCCGCTGACGGTCGTAAGCTATTGTTTGCCCTGCTGCCGGCAGTCCTCGGAATGGTCTTTGTCCCCGTCCTGCTTACCGCGTGGAAACCCCACCTGAGTGGACTGCTTTGTTTGGTTACTACGCCCGTCTGGATCGTGATTGCCGTTGCCTTGGCATTGAACGACCGATTTGGAAACGCGATCCTGTCGCCAGAAACGGCCGAATTCGGTGACTATCTTCTGCTCTCGATTTTTGCTGTCGCAATCTCGCTGGGGCTTTCGATATTGCTGGGGACGTTGTTTTCGTTCTCGAACAACCGTGAGTAGAAACGCGACGACAACACGTGTACCATGGGGTCGTACGAATCCATCCGACGGAGTATTCCGATGATGCGACCATTTCGATTCTTTGTTGCCGTGTCCCTGGTGACACTCATGGTTGGCGGTTCATTTGCAAGTGAACCCAAACGCGAGTCCTCTGACCTTGTGACCCCAGATCAGGACTGGCCTTGGTGGCGCGGCCCTGAGCGAAACGGAATCGCAAATGCCCAACAGACCCCACCTCGTAGTTGGAATCAATCGAAGAATGTGAGCTGGATGGCAGAGTTGCCAGGGCGTGGGCATGGATCTCCCATCGTGGTTGGCGATTGCGTCATTGTTACGACCGCTGAAACCGATTTGAAGTTGCAATCGGTCATCTGTTTGGATCGAGATTCGGGCAAACGACGCTGGAAGACAGTCGTCCATCGAAATGGACTTCCACCCAAAAGCAACAAAAAGAGTTCCGATGCATCGACGACTGCTGCGTTCGACGGTGTCCGACTCTATGTGAATTTCATGAGTCATGGAGCGGTGTATACAACAGCGCTCTCGATGGACGGCGAGCAGCTTTGGCAACGCAAAATATCTGACTACATCGTCCATCAAGGTTACGGTTCCTCCCCTGCCATCTATCGAGATCTTTTAATCGTTTCTGCCGATAACAAAGGGGGTGGCGCCGTCGCAGCGTTGAACCGAAGGACAGGAGAATTTGTTTGGCGGCGCGAGCGACCCAGTCTGCCCAACTATCCTTCGCCCATCGTGCTCAACTTGTATGGAAAAGACCAATTGCTACTGACCGGTTGCGAAAGAGTCTCGAGTTTTGATCCGCTAAGTGGAAAAACTCTCTGGGAATTTGAGGGGGCGACAACCGAATGCGTTACCTCGACCGTAACCGACGGCGAGCGAATTTTCACAAGTGGCGGTTATCCTCGGAATCACGTCGCTGCGGTACGAGCGGATGGATCAGGGAAGATCGAGTGGGAAAACACGACTCGCGTCTACGTGCCTTCGATGTTGGTGAAAGATAACCACTTATATGCCGTGGCCGATGCTGGGGTTGCGATCTGTTGGGATAGCCAAACGGGTGAGCAACGTTGGAAGCATCGACTGGGGGGAACCTTTACTGCCTCACCGGTGATGGTCGGAAACCTGATCTATGCCACCAATGAAGCGGGACGCACGTTCGTTTATCATGCAACGCCAGCCAAATTCGAACTGCTCGCCCAAAATCAACTCGGCGACGAGGTGTTTGCAACACCAACCATCTGTGATGGGCGGATTTTCATGCGCGTCGCTGAGACTCAGGATGATCGCAGACGTGAGCGTCTCTATTGCTTGGGGAAGCAGGACTGAACTCTGTGGTGAGGATTCCTTCACCGAGAAGTTTGCCGACGCCGACAGGGACGCGCGACAGGGAACTGTCGCAGTCGACGTGGCCTGCAACGGCGACGGGTAATTGGTCGGCCTCGGAAACGGGCTAAGCGCCATTTCCATCCAGCATCGATTCAATCGCCGCCTTTTCTTCGGCGACTGTGGCTTCAGCATCTTGGACTTCGTCGTCATCGGTCAAAGGCTTTAGCATCAGGTCAAATGCAAGGTCACTGCTGTCGGGGCTGGCTTGATGCAGGCGAACTGCAACCACATTTTTACCCGCTTTCAATAATTTTGGGTCAACGACAAACGACATCTGATAACGCTCCAAATCGCCACCCATGGCAAAGCCCGCTTGGGTCTGTTTCGTGAGTTCGCCTTTTCTAAGGTTGAAACGGTGAACTTCCGTTCCATTAAGGTAGACCACACATCCGTCGTCACAAAGGAATTTTCCATGTACTTTCTTGATGGTGTTGGGATTGGCCACGTTCAGAGAATGGCGGAGGAAAGCGACGGTGCGCTTTTTTTTTGGGTCTGTTCCAAAGGTCAGTTTGCCCGATTGCTTTGCATCGGTGTCTGCGTCGCCGTAGCCTAATGGGGCCGTACCGGTTGCCCATGTTGAGTCATCGAAGTCGGGACCCGTCCACCGATCGGCGACTCCAGAAACGTTGTCTTGATATCTCCACTTGGTCGATTTTGAGTCGAGAATATTATCGGCGGTTACGAATGAAGGAAAAGTGATCAGGCTGCAAAAAAATAGAATCGAGGTTGATCGAACGAGCATGGTCGGGCTTCCTGGGTTAAGCGACTTTCGAGGAATGCGAGGCCGTCTCAAATTGAGGCGGTGATGGAAACTGGGCTGCAAGTGATGGAATCGTCAGGCAGATCGTGCCGGATCGCTTTCTGTGAAATGGACTCGTACCACCGATGAGAGATCAGCGATGCCCCGCAGACCGTCTTCGTAAGCGTTATTGAAATGAATGAATCCATGCAGCATGCCATCGTACCGTTGTAATGTCGATCGAACCCCGGCGTTTGCTAGTTTGTCTGCATAAGACTCGCCCTCATCTCGGAGGACATCGTATTCGGCGGTGATGATATGGGCGTCGGGGAGATCTCGCAGCGAAGTCGCTCGTGCCGGCGCCAGATAGGCATTTTCAGCAGGAATCTGATGCGGAACATACTGGCGGAAAAACCATTTCATCGTATTACGTGTGAGTCCGAATCCGTCCGCGAAATCACGGTAGGATGACGTTTCAAACGAATGGTCGACGATCGGGTAAATCAGCAGTTGCAGGCTGATTTTCGGCCCTTGCTCGTCACGCGCCTTGAGGCACACAGCCGCAGCTAAATTTCCACCCGCGCTGTCACCCGCGACAGCCAGACTTCCGGGACGCAGGCGAAAGATCTCGGAATGATTTTCCACATATTCGGTGGCTTCGTATGAATCGTCGATGGCAGCCGGAAATGGATATTCTGGAGCTAGGCGGTAATCGACGGCGACCACGTGACAGTGCGAAGCTGAAGCGATCCGACGACATAGGGCATCGTGGGTGTCAAGATTGCCGAGCACCCAGCCGCCACCGTGAAAATACATGATGACCGGACGCAATTCTGATGTGCTGCACTGATAGACGCGAACCGGAATCCGATCTCCAATTTCGTAATCGAAGACATGTGGTAGCTGTGGACCGACGCCAAACAGATTTGTCAGTCCGGCGAAAATTCTGCGACTTTCGTCGGGTGATATCTGACCCCAGCTGGGGAGATCTTGGGCAGCGCTCCAATTGATGAAGGCTTGAGATTGTGGATGAAGTGCCATCGGAAAATCCTGCGAATCCAAGCGGCGGGGAAGAAGTTTTGCTGGCCGTGGGTGAAGGCAATTTCAGCGGTTGAGTTCGACCGCACGATCTTAGTTCATCTTCCCACTTGCAGCCATGCTGACTTTTACAGGATTGACTCTATTTGAGCGGCCATTCTTGCGATTCAGTCCGAGCTGCTGCAAGATTCGTTTCGAATTGTCGGATGAGCTCGCGATGTTCCTTGGCGATATCCTTGGTTTCGCCCAGGTCATGCTTCAGGTTGTAAAGTTCCAACGCTTGATTACGGCCCGGACGGACGACTTTCCAATCTTGCCATCGAGCAGCCTGCTGAAATCCTCGTTCGTGGAATTCCCAATAGTGAAAACGATCTTTTAGGTTCTGGTGATTTCCCAGCAGCGTACCCAAGATGCTTTCACCATCCACTTGGTGGTCGATCGTTACGCCGGCCAATTCGGCGGCGGTGGGTAGGAAATCTTGAAAGCTCCAGACGGTGTCGTTTACTGCGCCCGCCTGAATCCGATTTGGCCAGCGGACGATCATCGGTGTGCGTAAACCGCCTTCGTACATGTCTCGTTTGCGTCCCCGCAGAGGGCCACTGCTGTCAAAAATACCCTCGTATCGATTGGCCGCACCGTTATCGCTGCAGAAAAAAACGATGGTCCGTTCTTCGATACCCAGTTCGGCAAGCAGGTCAAGCATGTTGCCCAGGTGCGAATCCATCCGAGTAATCATCGCTGCGTACGTTTTTTCGGTCTCTGTCCAGTCTCGATCTGCGTAGGGACCAAGGTCCGGGATTTCAAAACGATCGTGGGGGATTGTGTAAGGCAAATATAGGAAAAAACGTTGATCGGCCATGTCGCGAATTGCGTGTAATGCATGGGCTGTGACTAAATCGTGTGAGTACTGTTGCTGTCGTCCGTCACGGTTGCCCGGCAATTCAAAACGATGTTGGTTGAGCCAGAGGTAGGTGGGGAAATACGAGTGGGCTCGTCGCTGATTCAGATAGCCAAAAAACGAGTCGAATCCTTGCTTATTCGGAACTCCTGACGTCAATGGTTCGCCAAGTCCCCACTTGCCAACCATTGCCGTTTTGTAACCTGCTGATTTCAGGAGTTCGGCAACGGTGATGTCCTCGGCCCGCAGGGGAACCCGGCCGACTTTGCCTCCCAGGCCAACCACGCCCCCACGCCCCGTATTACCTCGCACACGGGTATGCCCCGTGTGCAGTCCTGTCATCAGGACGCTTCGTGAGGGCGCACAAACGGTTGAACCTGCATAGCACTGTCGAAATCGCATCCCTTCAGCTGCCAGTCGATCGATGTGCGGTGTTTGTATTTGCTGCTGACCGTAGCAGCCCGCATCACCATAGCCCATATCATCGGCCATGATGAAAATGATGTTGGGGCGATTTTGGTCGTTAGCCAAGGTCGCTGGTGCCAGCATGCCGATCGATGTCAATGCAAAGAGGAAAATGCTTGCCAATCTCAGCGGCGGATGTGGGGCTGCACCACAAATTGGTTGGCTGTCTGACGTTCGAAAAAGAAATCGAGTTTTGGAGCGCTGGTTGGTGGATTGCATCGTGATGGCCGAGGAGGGTCAAGCTGGGGGAGGGTCAAGCTATCAGTGTTGTGACAGCATACATCGATTTTGTTAACAAGGCGAGGATTTTTCAATCGATAGCTGGCAGTTCATCTGCCAGCTGTGATGCATTTTTCTAAATCGATTTGTTTCTGATTTCCGTCGCTAGTCATGAGGGTGAGATCTTTCTATAGTCCGCCGAAGCTGCTTCGGGACTCATGATGAGGAAAACGATGAACTCCTGTGTATTGATTCGCTGGATTGGGCTGTTGTGCCTCGGGGGTGCGATGACACGCCCAGTTTTTGCAGAGGAATTTGCGGATGAGCCTTTGATGTCTGAAGAGGTTTGGGGCGATGCGGATTGGTTGACGATGACCGATGACAGTGAGTTGCCGGTAGAAAGATTTAAGAAAGGTTTTTTCCAGAAGTTTCAGTTGAGCGGTGGCTATCTGGGTTCGGGAAGTCGCGACAATTTAGGGATTGGTAATGTTGAAGCTCTGGTTGCATTGGGCGTACCGTTGGGGAGTTTTAAAAATATTCTGGCCGTTGCTCCCAAGTTTCGTGTCGATTTTTTAGATGGCCCCAGCCCATTTGATCTACCGGATCAGGTTTACGATACGGGTGTCAATTTTGTCTGGCGAAAGCAACTCAGCGATCGCTGGGGGGTGATGGCGGTGGCGACACCGGCGGTTCGCAGCGACTTTGTGGCGACTGAAAAGACGGTGCGTGTGTTTGCACTGGGCTTGGCGACGTGGCAATGGATACCCGACAAACTCGAGATTTCATTTGGGGCCGTCTACCTGGATCGCAATGACATCTCCCTGTTACCAGCTGTGGGTTTGAGGGCACGACCGAATCCACGCTGGTTGATTGACCTGATGTTTCCTCGTCCCAGAATTTCTTATCGGATCTCGAAAGACGGGCCTCGTGGTGAAGTGTGGGGATATCTTGGAGGTGCGTTGGGCGGAAATACTTGGGCAGTGCTTCGGGATGGAATCAACGACGAAATGACGATTCGTGGTTATCAATTGCTACTGGGTATCGAGACTGTTTACCAGGGCGGCAACGGAGCCTTCCTTGAAATCGGATCCGCTTTTAATCGCGAAGTGGAATTCGAAGTTGCCGACGAAAAATACGAATTTGGTGCTGGGTTTCTCGTCCAAGCCGGTCTCGCCTACTAAGCGGTGGCTCGGAGCGTCTAGCCGCTAATTGTTGACTCTTGCCGCAATGAACAGAATCAAGATTGCGCCGACGATTGACATGATCCAGCCGCTGGGTTGGACGAGCGTTTCGGAGCTGCTTGCAAGAAATGAACCGAGAGTACCACCGAGGAATGAACCGAGGATCCCCAAACCAATCGTTTTGATCCAGCCAAGTGGTTGTTGTCCGGGGATGAGAAAACGGGCAATTCCCCCAACGATCAGTCCGAAGATCATCCAACTAATGACACTGCCAAGACTGAACATAAGAGTTTCCTTGTTTCTGGGGTTTGGAGAGAGAGCGTCGTTGTCTTCACCGGTGGATCGGCATTTACTTGTGGGTTGGCGTTCGGATTGGTGACCATCCAGCGGTTAATGTCGGGATCCTCCACAGTTGCCCACCGGCAGTGATGAACAACGACTTTAGATCCCTGCCACCGAATGTGCAGTTGGTGACTTCATCTCGGGGGATCGCGACGAAGCCGATTTGTTGCCCTTCCTGGGTCATCACATAAACGCCAGCTTTGAATTGGTTCGCCGATTCGTATTGATTGGTCTTGTTGCGTCCGCCGGCAACATAGAGTCGGCCTTGGCGATCGAGGGCCATGCCGTCTGGGCCGCGGCCGTCTTGCCAGTTGAAAATCAGCTTTCGTGAGCCAGGTACGATGTCTCCATTCGAAGTCAGGTTGAACCGGAAGAGTTGACGAGCGCCGCCGACTTGGTTGTTGTTATTGTCGGCAACGAAAAGGTACTTGTCGTCAGGAGTGATGAGTAAGCCGTTAGGGCGATCGACTTCGTGAGTAATAATGCGTGTGACTTGTCCTGGGCGGTCGATCCGGTAGACGCCTTCGATCGGATTATTATTGTCATCAAGAATTTCCATGTCCTTACGGTCGCCGTATCGTGGATCACTAAAATAGACGCGCCCCTTCGAATCGATCGTGAGGTCATTGGGCGTGTTGAACCGCTTTCCCTGATATTGATCAGCAAGTACGGTCGTTCTGCCTTGATCATCAGTTCGAGTGACGCGTCGTCGGCGTGCCTCGCAGATGACGAGATGCCCATCAAGATCGAAGAGCAATCCATTTGAACCGCCGGATGGATAGCGGAACGGTTGCAGCGTTCCACTCGGACTCATGCGCGTGATGCCGCGAGGCCCGCTGAAGAACAAGCCTCGCTGCGGATGCCAGGCCGGCCCTTCGCCCGCGTCATTGGACAGCAGCCTCGTCGGTTTCGCCTTTGCCCCAAAGGGGGGCTCTTGAGCCGAGATGCTGCTGCAAAAAAAAACGATCAAGACGAAGCCGCGAGCGAAGATGCAGTCCATTGAAATTCCGTTGGGGTGCAGGCCAAAGAGCAGGCAAACTTTTCCATTGCTGCAACATAACTCGATGGTTTGGAAACGCAACCCGGCATCAGTTGACGATCATTGATTCGCGGCCGAAAGGAGCCGGATTTGGCGGGGTCAGGAGCCCACGGCCAGTTTGGCTTCCTCAATGATTGTGCTTCAGGTGATGCGGTAGTTGGTAGCCGCCCGCTTCCAGGTAAGTCAGCAGATCGAGTATCTCGTTGCGGGTCAATCCATTCAGCAGATCTGCTGGCATCGAGGAAATCTTGGATGCGGATCGGTCAGCAATCTTTCGTTTGGGGATCAGGGTGACTGCTGTTGGATTCAGCAGGTTGGTTACGAGGTTTATCTGCTCTTCATCTTCTTTTTGAATCATGCCGGTCAGCAGTCGGCCGTCCTCTTGTTCAATTACATAGGTGCGGTACTTTTCATGAATCTCCTGTGACGGTTCCAGAATCTGGCGAAGGAGTTTCTGACCTTTGAATCTTTCCGACACCTTCGTTAATTCGGGTCCGAGTTCAATCCCATGTCCAGCGACGAGGTGACATTGATTGCAGCGCGCTTTGATGAAGGCTGCCATACCCCGCATGACTGTGGCTTGAGTGGTTGGTATTTCGACGGTGGGGAAGTCATCGAGAGTCCAGTCCTTCACAAACGTTGCTTGTTGCCGGGAAGCGAGAATAGAGTTCACATTCTTGATGTCGTCTGTGACGATGATTTCGCCCTTCATTACGACCCAGTGGCCGGGGAAAGTGCAGACGTAAGGGTAGACACCCGGTTGATTGGGGGCGGTGAATCGGAGGACATGGACACGCGATTGTCGGCCCGGGCCAATCATGGGCGACGCTTTGAGAATCAAACCTTGTTTCGACGAGGGGATGAAGTTGGAGTTTGCGTTTTGTGGATCTCTTGCCATTTCATTCGCGGCCATGCCTACTTCTTCCAGGGCGCCCGGCTTGACGATGACCAGATTGTGGTCATTGGCGTCAGGATTTAGAAAGACTAACTTCACCGGCTGATTTGTTTCCACCACGAATCGTTCTACGGTGTATTTCATTCGTTCGGGCAAGCAGGAGACTTCAACGCGTTTTAGATTCGGTTGGCGATCGAATTCGGCTTCGGATGCTGAAGGCGTTGGTTCCTTCAGATTGCTGCCTTGTTTGGCGTGCTTCAAGAAGGATGCGATGCTTGAATTCGGTGCGTCTTGCCAGTGCTGACGGAGTGCGTGGGAGCCAAACGCCGTTCTGATCGCATAGGTGAGGTGTTGGTCGTGGGGATGTTTCAGGACATCCATGACTGCTCCCAGCGCTTCCGCTGAGCCGATGTAGCTGGCCGCGATTGCCGCCTCCATGCGGACGATTCCTCGCGGGTCATTGGCAGCAGCTCCCAACAATGAAATCGAATCCGGTAATGCTTGGTGCCAATATCGTAACTGTCGAGTTGCCGCCGCTCGCGCGTGGTGTTCGTTGCAGCTGAGAAGTTCTCGCAATAAGGCGGGATTGACGAGATTGATGCCGCGAAAAAGCCAGAGCGATTCGAGCTGGTGGTGGCGAAATCGTTTGTCTTGTGAATCGAGTTGCGCAGTCCAGGACTTTAATGCGGTGGCGACCTGCAACGGGTCTCGATCTCGCAGCTCTCGCTTTGCCCAGTAGCGATAACGGTATTCGGGTCGTTTGAGGATTTCGAGAAGCGATCGGATTTCCTCTCCCGCAATCCGGGGCGGATCGACCAACGGTTTGTCTTTCGTCTTGACTCGCCAGATTCGACCTGAGTGACGATCTCGACGCTTGTCTCGAAGCGAATATTGGGCATGTCCTTTCACGGGGTTGTACCAGTCACAAATGTACAACGCGCCGCGTGGACCAAAGCGGATGTCGACCGGGATAAAACTCAGGTTGGAAGAAAAAATAATGTCTCCCACATATTCTTCCTCGAAGCCGAATTCCTTTTCGTGCCAATGATGCAATTCGACGCGATTCGTGGGCTTGTACCGAACCTTGATGAAATCTCCTTGGAGTTCTTCAGGGAATGTTTGGAAGTCGATAAATTCCTGTCCGCAGGTGCCGGAATAGGCTTGCAGGCCGGTCGGGCGGGGATGTTGTTGAGGATAGGTGGGATCCGTGGCGTGAAACGCCGATGCATAAATGGGATGACTGGCGACGTGTTGCCCCCAGTCATCAAACGTCACGCCCCAAGGATTCGTACTCGAATAGGTACCAAAGCTTTGCAGGCGATGGTTGCGCGGTTGAAAGCGAAACCAGCCGCTGTTTTGTTGACGAACCGGTCCATAAGGAGTTTCGATTTGAGAATGGTGAAAAACGGCTTCTCGGAAGATGAGGTCACCGTCGGGAGTCCAGGCCACATCATGCAAGGCATGATGTGAGTCTTCCGTTCCGAATCCCGTTAAAACCCGTCGACGAAAATCGGCTTTGCCATCACCGTCGGTGTCCTTGATAAATGTCAGGTGGGGCATTTCCGATACGTAGACGCCGCCGTCACCGAATTCGAAGGAGAGCGGGATGTGAAGGTCATCGGCAAACACCGTTGATTTGTCGGCTTGCCCATCACCGTCAGTGTCTTCCAAAATTACCAATTTGTCATTTTCATTGTTACCGGGATAGACGTGCGGGTAGGTTGTGGAACAGCTGACCCAGAGACGGCCTTGATTGTCCCATCGCATTTGTATTGGAGCGGCGATGTCAGGAAACTCTTCTTCGCTTGCGAATAAGTTGACTTCGAAACGCGGGTCGACGGTGAATTCCTGTTGCTCTGCTGCTGCGCTAATCCAGCGGTTTGCGCCGCGACTTTCCTTGGTGGCAGGCAGCGGTGGTAGTTTCGAGTCGTCAGGCAGGTTGGCGGGATTCTTGTCCTCAGCCAACTTCCAGATGAGCTGATCGCGGTTGGAAACCATGAGGTCGAAGTTTTTCATGGCGGGTAAAAAGTCCAGGTAGCCGTAGCTCTTGTTTCGGCCCCCCGTGTAGTAGAAAGTGTTGATGGGTCGATAGCGGCGAAAGAACTGTTTGTTCTTGTCGACAATTGCTGCTCGAAGTGCGGCGGTTGTTTTTGGCGCCGGATGACCGGTGATGGCGCTGTGAAGAATCGTTGCGAATAGTTGGTAGCCTTCGTGAGATAGGTGGATTCCGTTGATCGTCAAGTCGCGACGCGGATCGGCCATTACTGAAAGTGTAGGCTCGAAAAGATTCACAAAGCCAATTCCCTGGTCTCGGGCCACCTGCTCCATTGCGGCGGTATATTGCCGAATGTTCTCGTTGTTCAGATCGGCAGCTGGTACGTGCTTGATGTTTTCGTTGGCGATCGGCGAAACTAGAATTACCTTGGCGGCGCTGATTCCGTTGAAGGCTTTCGATCGCAAGCCGGTAAGGAAACTAGCGAGGGTGTGACGAAATGCTTCCAGTCCATCTGGTCCCGCAAACGATTCGTTGAAGCCGTAGGCGACCAGGATGATATCCGCTTTTTCATGAGTCAAGTGTTGGTCCAGATCTGCAAAGTTCGCCGGTCGTGGTTGAAGATTGGATTCGTCGGCAGACCACGCCAGATTGCGTACGACCAACTGGTGTTGAGGGAATTGTTGCTGGAAGGCAGCTTCTAAATGTCCAAAATGTTGGGCACGATCGAATAGGGTGTTTCCGATCAACATGATCCGATCGCCCGTTTGAAATACGATGGGCAGGACAGTGTTCGTTGGGGGAGCCGATTTGGCTCGGGGAGATGTCTGCTCGTAAATGCCATACTGCGCGAACTGGGGGTCACGAACAGGATTCGGTTGTGTTGTTTCGGAATGTTTCGTGTCACGCTGACTCCGCGCCTGCTTCTTGGCTGGACGAGCTTCTTCTTGGGCGATTTGCGACCAACCTTGGTGTGGCAGATGTGCCAGGGTGAGCAGTGTCAGCAGTAGGCTCAATTGGCGTGAGGTCATCTTTGTCATCGGTTCCTAAGGGCTCGTGTTGTGCAGGGTGCTGGCCAAACGATTGGCGATTCGGCGAGTGAATTCGTAACGATGATCCTGCGCAGCTTCGATTTGTGGCAAAAAGGGTCGAGCGTGTTGTCCCACCAGCTCCAAGCCGCGGATGGCGTACAAGCCTACCGCGTAATTGTCGTTATCGAGTTCGTCGGCTAGACGCCCGCAAAATTCAGTTCGCCCCAGACGACAAAGAGCCAACGTTGCTGCCACGCGGACCGCGGCGGACTTATCTTCAGCTAAGGGTAGGATGCGAGCCGCGTCTTGAGGAACGCCGTAGAGGCCCAGTTGAGTGGCTGCCCAGTAACGCACGGCAGCGTGTGAAGAAACGAGCCCTCGGATTACCCGATTCGTGTTTTGTTGCTCACCCGCTTCGATGACTTGGCGAAGTTCGTTAAGTAAGTTTGAATTTTGAGAGGCTTGCAGAACGTAATACTTGTTTCGATAAGTCCGCCCCAGTTCTTCCAGTATCGGCTCAGGGATCAGACCCAGGTCACCGCTGCTTGCCATCCAGTCAAACAAGAATTCTCGCAATTTATATATCGTTTCCGCCTGTGCCCGTTCGCCTGCCAGATTGTTTGTTTCATGAGGATCGTTTTTGAGGTCATACAATTCCTCGGTTGGTCGCGGAATGCGAAACGGGCGCGCCTGTAATTGATTCAATTGACCTTTTGCGTGCAGTTGTCGCATCGTTTTGATAATGGACTTCTTGTCCTTGTATACATTGGGTTGCGCGTGTGGCAAATGGGGCATGAAGTTTCGGATGTACTTATAACGAGGCGTTCGGACACATCGCATTAACTCGACTGTCTCATCGCACCGATCTCGAGCGCTGACGATCATTGGGCGAGCCTCGTAATCAGCACTCAACAGATCGCGACCTTGTATGTGGTCCGGTACCTTGATCTTTGCCAACGCGAGTGATGTAGCGGCCACATCGATTTGAAGAACCAAGTCGTCGCGGCGCTCGCCTGCCTGGGCTCCGTGTGGCATGCGCGCGATCAGCGGTACGCGGATACCTTCTTCATAAAGAAACTGTTTGCCTCGTAAATGACTGACTCCATGGTCTGTCCAAAAGAAAACAGCCGTTGCTGCCGCAATTCCTTCCCTTTCGAGCCTGTTCAGGATGGCAGCTACTTCTTGATCGACTTGGACCCAAGCGTTCAAGTAGTCTGCCCAGTCCTCTTTCAAGACGGGATGATCGGGATAGTAGGGCGGTAACCTTACGTTGTCTGCCGAGATCCCATCGGACTGGGCTTTCCGTTTTTTCCCGCCTCGTAATTGGACCTGAGCAAAAAAAGGTTGGTTCTTCGCTCGTCCTTTCCAATCAGCAGCGTCGTAATCCTGCTTATTCCAGACAAAGTTATAGTCTGTCTTGCCAAATTTCGCCTTGGGCAATCCCGTCGCACTGTTGCACGTGTAGTAGCCAGCTTGTTGAAAGAGCCGTGGAATCGACGGGATAGGTAATTCGTAGCTCGCCAGGTAGGCGTCGCCTCCGCGCCCCTTGCCACTGGCGGTTTGGCTTCGATGTTGATGCGCGCCGAGGGTTGTTTGGTACATGCCGGTTACCATCGCAGAGCGACTTGGCGAGCAGACAGGGCAAGTCACAAAGGCGTTGTCGAATTGAATGCCGGACTGCGCGAGTGCATCAAGATGAGGTGTCTTGACCGTTGTTTCGCCATAACTACCCAAGTGTGCAGAAGCATCTTCGACGATGATCCATAAAATATTCGGTCGATCGTCGCTAGACTCGGAAGATTCGCTGGCTTCTGCTGTCGGTGCGGTCAGCACCAAGCAGCAGAAAACGATTGAAAAGCGGAGCATTTGTCGAGTTCCCGTCCCTAGAAAGTCTTGGTGGTAGTCGTTGGTTGTCTGTAAAGACGTCCTCTTTTTTACGTGACAGCCGATCCTTTTTCCAGCTTTCCTTCATCGGTTCATGTGGGATTGCCTCGGATTCGTTAGAATCCATTTGATTCGTTTTGCGGACTTTAATGCGACTTGGTTAAATCCCTTGGTTCGATGGGGTGTGGGGGGCTATTGATATGTGTCGTCTTTTGTTAGTGCTGTTAACCTTATTGCCTAGCTCGATATTGCCTAGCTCGATTCTCTGGGCACACGAACCGAAAGCCAAGGCAACGAAAGCCAATCGTGATCTTGAGAAGCCGATTCGTACGTTAGTCTATTCGAATACGGCTTATTATCGACATCCGGATATTCCTGCCATCAATCGGTGGTTGGTTCTAGAAGGAGACAAATACGGTATCGAATGTGACGTGACCGAACATTGGAAGGATCTGCAGCGTAGGAAGTTGGATGATTATGATCTCCTCATTCTTAACAATGCGAATCAGTTGGACCGCGTCATTCCTGTTGAACAGCGCCAGGCGGTGGAAGCTTGGTTCGAATCGGGTAAGGGGATTGTCGGTCTACATGCCGCATTAGTCATGCAAACCAAGTGGCCCTGGCTCGTTGAGCTGGGCGGCTGTGACTTTGATAGCGATTCTGTATTCCAGCGGGCTCGCGTGCTGGTTGATCCGGCGGCGAAGAACCATCCCACCGTGCGAGGGTTCGGAGATGCATTTTGGTATCAGGCTGATTGGACGAATCACACACGCTCGGTCACTGGGCTGCCAGGATTTCAAGTTTTATTACGGGTTGATGAGTCGACTTACGAGCCCGTGCAGAAATATTTCCAGGAGCGAGGAGGAAAGCCGATGGGAAAGGATCACCCGATTGCTTGGACTCATGAAGTTGGGGACAGCCGTTTTTTTTACACAGAACTTGGCCATGATCTGCGTTCCTTGAATACCAAATTCGGGCGCCAACACGTGATCGAAGGGATCCGTTGGGCCGCAAATCGATCTTCCAAGTTGGACGAATAATAGGTGATTCATGAAGGATGACTTGGCTGAATGTTCACGGTTTCGTTTGTTTTCGCATTGCCTGACTTTTGACGCTCGTGGCTAATGGATGCAGTCGATTCGAATCTGCTGGGAAAAGTAGCTGAAATCGCCACAGGTTCGGGGCAAGAATTGCTTCCAGATCGTCCGATGCGAGTTAGGTGACGGGGACGTCGATCGAACGGTGAGAATCTGATGCCCCGCATGGAGTTGGTGGTTTTGCAGGAATCGCGGAATTTGACACGCCGGCCGAGGGAAACTTGCGACTTTTGACTTTCCTCGATTCTGATCAGGGTTTAATATTCCAACAGAGCCGCTCGACAGCGGGAGGTCTGCTTTCAGCAAAGATTTGTCTCGGTGGTTCATTGGCTTCTGGTTTTGATTGCCGCTACCGAAATCTAATAAGAACGGAGCGAATTGTATGAGATCACGAATAAATGGTCGGCGGTTGTTTTTGCAGCAGTCTGTTTGCGCCACTGCCGCATTTGCCACTCCCGGATTGTTTGCCGAAGAGTTGGTCAAGACATCGTCGGTTGGCGAAGGGCCTTTCTATCCCGATAAGATGCCTCTCGATACCGATAATGATCTGTTGATTATTAACGATTCGATCACGCCGGCGGTCGGCACGATTACTCATTTGACCGGACGTGTGATGGGACCGACAGGCAAGCCATTGCGAAATGCGTTCGTCGAAATCTGGCAGGTCGACAATGCGGGTTGCTACATCCATTCCGGCAGTTCCAACAAGGAAACGTCGGATCGGAATTTTCAGGGTTATGGTCGGTTTTTGACCGATGCGAAAGGCAATTACTACTTTCGCACGATCAAGCCTGTTGAATACCCAGGCCGAACTCCCCACATTCACGTGGCTGTGAGTAAGAATGGTCGTCGAATCTTTACTACGCAGATGCTGGTTAAAGGGAACACTCGTAATGAGACTGACGGGCTGTTTCGGCAGATCAGAAGTAAAGCCGCTCGCGACACGATTCTAGTTGACTTCAAGCCGCTACCCGGCTCAAAGCTGGCAGAGCATACGGCCAATTTTGATATTGTGCTCGGTAAGACTGTGGAAGAACTCGAAGATGGAACACTTCAAGGTGGGATTGGTGCGCCCGTTTTTCGCCGACGTGGATAATCTCGCTACCGAGAGCAGGCATTCGCCATTGCTTGCTGGGCTTTAGGGGAAAGACATTTAGCTATGGCTTACCGCAATCTCTATCGTTTGATTTTTACAATTGGGACAATTTCCTTAGGTATGAATGCTGTGGCCGAAGAGCAATTGGGCACGGAAGGTTATGCTAAATCGGGAGATTTGCAGATCCATTATGTGACCGCAGGCGAAGGTCCACTGATGGTGATGGTGCATGGATTTCCCGACTATTGGTATACCTGGCGAAATCAGATGCCGGAGTTGTCCAAGCATTATCAAGTCGTTGCGATCGATCAACGCGGTTACAACAAGAGTGGGCAGCCCGAAGGAGTTGAGAATTATTCCGTCGACAAATTGGCGTCCGATGTGGCGGCGGTAATCAAGCACTTTGGTCGCGATCGGGCGATTATTGTTGGGCATGATTGGGGCGGGATCGTATCCTGGACGTTCGCCATGATGTATCCGGAAATGACGGAAAAGCTGATCATCTTGAACACGCCTCACCCCCACGGAATTGGTCGTGAACTGGCCACGAACCCTGAGCAAGAGGCGAACAGTGAATACGCTCGGAATTTTCAAAAGCCGGACGCTGCGAGTAAGCTCTCTGCATTCGGTTTGGCTTTTTGGGTGAAGGATCCGGTGGCTCGAAAGAAGTACATCGAAGCGTTCAAGCGGTCCTCCATGGAGGGCATGCTGAATTATTACAAAGCTAATTATCCACGCCCGCCTTATCAGGCACCGGAAAAGGTAGCTGCCAAGGTCAAATGTCCGGTGCTGATGATTCATGGTTTGAAAGACAAATACTTGTTGGCTGCGGGATTAAACAGCAGCTGGGACTTTGTCGACGATGAACTCACCATCGTCACCCTGCCTGATGCTGATCACTTTGTTCAGCATGATCGGCCAGACAAAGTTACGAAGACAATTCTCAATTGGCTTGAGCCAGCAGCGGATTAATCGATTCGCATCATCGGTTGAGTCGACTTCTGAGAGAATTCGGTCGCAATTCTTGCTGGGTAGGATTTCACGAAACCTTGCGCGCTTGGCTGGGTTAAATGAGCTGGCTGTTATTATTTCCGTTCGGCACCTTTTTGCATTTCGAGTTGGGCGAATCAGTGAAGTGATCCATGGAGCCTCATGAATGAGAATTATTCCCACAGCACTCGCGATAGTTTTTGTGTGTACGATTGCCTTGGCAACGGAAGCGACTCCTCGAATCGCGTGGTACGGCACCTGGGCCGCCGCACGGGCCGAGGCAGCCCGTAGCAATCGCCCGATTTTGCTCGTTTCGGCAGCGCCCCACTGTCTGGGAGTTCCCGGTACTTGGTGACCTGGCAAGGTTGGGATGGACAGGAGTTTCTTGTCGGATGAACAGGTCGTTGCGGCTTCACGTCAATTTGTTTGTGTCCGGCTTTCGACCTACGAGAGCCAAGCGGAGGCTGATTTTCTCAAGACGATATTTGTCGGCCGATCGGGAGAAGTCGAGAACACGACTTTCGCCGTGCTTTCACCGGATGCGAAGCGGCAGCTGGTGGCTGCCGGACGGGGCCCTCATCGATTTCGTAATGGGAGTCAGTTGGCAGCGCGATTAGAACAGATCGCTGACGGCTATCCGGCTGGCAAAACGGCCCAGTTTACCGATCCGTTACCACCTCAGTTGGATCGGGTGGATTTAGCATTGAATGTAGCGGCCTGCGATGCGTTGCCGCTGATCGTGACCTGTCTCGAAGACACCAGTCAGCGTCAGGCTGTTGAGCGAGAATTGGCAAGACTGGCCTGGACGGAAGCATTGGCGGGCCAGTTTGTCTATGTCTCTACCTCGGACGCCCAAGAGCTTCAGCCGCTCAGCGGGCGAAATGGCCAAAGCCAAATCATGGTTGTTCATCCGGGACCATATGGGCTGACTGGGCGCGTGATGCATCAGTTTGAGGCCGTCGACGCGACTCTGTTGAATGTTCTGAAACAGACCCTGGTCGACTTTCCTCGTACACCCAAGGATTATCGCGAACATCGTAGTTTGGGTTTGCAGCTTGGACTGAATTGGAAAACGAAGATTCCGGAGACCGATCCGCGGGCGGCGAGGGCAAAATCGCGAGCTGGAAGTCGAAAGGGGCAGTAGGCCCAATCGAGTGAGCCGAAAGTCAAAAAGTGAATGGGAACGCTGATTATGCTCGACATCATTGAGCCCGCGGGGTTAAACTACCTGGACTGGAACATTTGACGTTTTCCATTCCTCGAGAAAGGATTTTTTCATGAGCCGCCCATCGAATCGCGACCACCAAGACGTGAGTCGTCGCCGTTTTATTAAGACGGTAGGCACAGCAGCTATTGCAACCGCCTCGGCGCCTCTGGTTTTTGATCCTCGCTTCGTGCATGCGGCTCCAGCGGCTGACTCAGCGGCCGAAACGGTGGTGGGGCAGTTTTACCAAACGTTGAATAAAGATCAGGTAGCCAAAATCTGTTTGCCGTTTGACCATCAACTCAGACGCCGTATTAGTGCGAATTGGCACATTACTGAGCCCTTGATCGGTAGTGACTTCTACTCGAAAGAGCAGCAAGCGTTGATCAAACAGATTGTCAAAAATGTGACGTCTGAATCGGGCTACGAGCGTTTGATGCGTCAAATGGATGATGATGATGGTGGCATCGAGAGTTACAGTGTGGCGATGTTTGGAACGCCTGGCCAAGGCAAGTTTCAGTGGGAGTTGACGGGTCGGCATCTTACACTCAGGGCCGACGGTGATAGCGTTGATCGAGCGGCATTCGGTGGCCCTGTTGTCTATGGTCACGGAGAATCCGATCCAAAAGAAAATCTGTTCTATTACCAAACGACGCAAGCGAACAAAGTTTTTAACTCACTTGATCCGGCGCAGTCCAAGCAGGCATTGGTGATGAAAGCGCCGCAGGAATCGGCTCTGAAATTGCAGGGTAAACAAGGTCAATTTCCGGGCATTCCCGTCAGCCAGCTAACAGAAGACCAAAAACAATTGGTCGAATCGACGATCAAAATGTTACTCGATCCATACCGATCCGAAGATGTCGAAGAAGTCATGGCGATCCTGAAAGCGAATGGCGGGGCCGATGGTCTTCGCATGGCTTTTTATCAGCAAGAAGATCTCAATGATGACAAAGAATGGGACATTTGGCGTGTGGAAGGTCCCGGGTTCGTTTGGCACTTTCGCGGTGCACCGCATGTCCATGCTTACATCAACATTGGCGTGGTGTAATTTGTCTGCTTGATTGGGATGATCAGTTGGAGCAAGACTCGCAAACTTGCGTCACGGGTCTTGAGAGCCTCTCATCGGCTCCAGCAGCGAACCGATGAGCCCGATTGCCAAACGTTGGCCTACGCGGCGCGCTGCGGTGAAAATGGCACGTGATCGTGATCCAGGACTCGCGTCTGAATCTCTGAATTCCGATTGCCGCTGGGCTTTATTTGGCTACTTTTCTTCGCCTCATTGAGATTCGCGACCTGAATCCAACCTCGCTTGTGAAAGAACCAGATCATCACAAACGCAGTCGCGATCATCAGCCCCCAAACAAACGGATAGCTATAAGCGTAACTTAGCTCCGGCATGTGTTCAAAATTCATTCCGTAGATACCTGCGACGAACGTGAGTGGAACAAAGATGCTGGACATGATCGTCAGTACCTTCATCACTTCGTTCGAGCGATGGGCGACGGACGACATGTAGGTGTTGAGCAGACCCGAGGCCATTTCACGATACATCTCCACTACTTCCGCCGTCTGCACGCAATGATCGTAAGTATCGCGAAGGAAGATCTTGATATCGTCATCGATCACTTTGCAGTCAGTGACCAATAAAGACTGAACAGCATCTCGTTGCGGCCAGACAGCTCGCCGCACGTTGACAAGTCGATTTCGCACGAGGTTGACTTGTTGCAGCAGGGCAGGGCGCGGGTCGGAAATGACTTCTCGTTCGAGTGACTCAAGTTGTTCGCCAAGTACTTCGAGCACGGGGTAGGCTGCATCCACGGTCGTGTCGAGCAGCGCATAAGCTAAATAGCCGGCGCCCGACCCTCGTAGTCGAGCTGTTGGATTGGCGATGCGATTTCGTACAGGATCTAATCGGTTGTTGGGTTTGTCCTCGAAAGTAATTACATAATTCGAGCCCACAATGATTCCTAGTTGCGAGAGATGAACTTCGTCATCATCTGAGATCTCGATGAGCCTCGCAATGATCAACATCTGTTCGCCGTACGTTTCAGCCTTTGATCGCTGAGGCACGTTCACAACGTCTTCCATCGCCAGCGGATGGATTTTGAATCGGATGGCGATTTCGTGCAGGGCTGCTTCATCGCGGAATCCTTGGATGTCTATCCAAATGACTTCGCCTGCTTTGAGATTTTCGGGAAGTTCAGCGACGCTGGAGAGCTCCTGATCAACGGCTGATTGGGGACAATATCGGACGCAACGGATCTTTGTGTCCGAAGCGTCTGGCCGAATCAGTAGAGTTCCGGGACGGGCGCCGGGTTGGGGGTGGTGTTTACGGAACATCGTGTCGGGTCACTTTCTATTCGATTGCGTTTGAGGGATGCCGAAAATGAAGGTGTTTCAAGAGTTCAGGGGGCAGACGCGGTTAGGCGGCTTTCATCCGTTTGATTTCCAACTGGTCGCTGATTTGTCGCAGGTTCACTTCGATCGGTGCGCTGGTGTCCACATGCACATCCCGTTGTGGGAAGGCGACGACGATATTTGCCTGTTCAAACAGGCGGTCCATGGTCACTCGCACATCACTGGCGATCCGTTCACCTTCCATTTGCGTTCGCATATGAATCCAGAAGTGGGCTTCGAACATCAACGCGTTGTCCCCAAAGTCCTTGAAGAGAATGATCGGCGCCGGTGTTTTCAGTACCTCGGCATGGTCTAAGACTGACTCACGAACGAGGCGGCAGACTTGTTCCACGGGTGAACCATAGGCGACACCAACTCGGACGACCGTACGGATTCTCGTGTCGGATAACGTCCAGTTTGTGACATTGTTTTCGAGGAATTTGCTGTTGGGAACGATGATTTCCAGATTCGAACCGGTCTTAACTCGCGTACTTCGCGCACCAATTCGTTCAATGACACCGTTCAAACCTTCAATGTCAACCATGTCGCCGACACGTACAGGACGTTCGGCAAGCATGATCAATCCGCTGATGAAATTGTTTAAAACGTTTTGACTTCCAAAACCAACACCGATTGCGATTGCACCGCCCATAAAGGCGAATACGGTCAGTGGCAAATTGATAATTTCTAAAGCGATAAAGCCGAAGCATGTAACCAACATGTAAAACGCGATACTTTGAAATGCGACCGCAGCACCTTGGTTGAGGCCAAAACGGGGCAGCAGTCGTGTGCCGAGAATTCGGCTCGATATTCTGGCCGAATAAATGCCCATCAACAGGAGGATCGTACCCCAAAGAATCTTGCCCACGGTGATAGGGCGATCATCAACCGATGTGATCTCATAATTCCAGCATGTGGTGATGACTTGTTGCAGGCGGGCAATCCATTCTTGAGCTGACTTGGGATCCAGGCTTTGTTCAACCTCTTGGCGGAAACGATCGAGTGTTTGTCCGGCGCTTTTGATCAGGACGATTTGCGAATTGTAGGCAGAAATGGCCTGTTCCAGTTCCTCGCTCTGCCGCTCGATGAGCGGCCGAACATCTTCCGGCATGTTTCGACTCGTCAGTAAACGTTTGCGGACAGTGGCCATGTCTCCCACACGCTCATCGGATCGGATTTCTAATAATCTTTCGAATTGAGAGATCTCGGACTGTACATTTTCGAGTTCGCCAGTCCACTTGGCGATCTCTGTCTTGGCGACCTGATCGTTGGCGAGATCGAAACGCCTTCGCCAAACGATTCGCATGGTTCCTGCGTGGCCAATCACTCGTTGGAGCACTGATACATGCTCTTGATTTAACTCGCGAAGGAGTCGCCACATGTTGGCGGTTTCAACTAACGCGGGCGTTTGGTTGACGGCATTTTCAAGAGTACGCGTGGAGAGAAGATAGTTTTGTTCGAGTTCCGTCAGATTGGCGAGTGCGATCTCGAGTTGTTGACGAAGGTCGGACTCGGCTTTTTCCGTGATTGCGATACGCGCGTTGAGTTCTTTTTGGGTGAATACGGTCGAACCTCTCATCCGATCAATTCGATCGCGATAGAGCGTGCATTTTTGCTCACTGACTTGGTGTTCAAGTTCGTTGATTTCAAGTTCGATTTGGCGCTGGCGAACGGCTTCGGCCGTGCCGCGACTTCGCAGTTTCAACATGGCGTATTTGCGCATCATCTGATCGTCTGCGTTGGTCGAGTCGAGGGACTCACGAGTAAGACGGCGTCGGGATTCGCTGGCGCTATGTTGTTTTTTTGCGGTTTCGTGTGATGATCGGGCCGCTTCGATTTCGAGTTCAATCGACTCCAGCCGATGGCATTCCGTGTTCAACTGGTCACGTAAGGTATCTAACATCAGGAACGAGTAACGTTTGCGATCTCCCGTCGGTGCGATTCGCATTCGATCCACTTCGTCCCGCACACGCGATAACTCTGCTTGTAACTCTCCCTTGCGAACTAAATTGGCAGAGTGATTCGCGTAGAGGAGATCGAGCCACTTGAGGAGTTCCAACTCCAAGTCGGCACTCTCCGGAATCGGTTGATCCGGGTTCTCCTGTTTAAAAGCTTGCACAGCCTGTTGCACCCGAGTGATCATGGCCGCAATTTCGTGACGACTTTCGGTGATCTCTGCAGGGGAAATGTTTGAATCATCTTTCAACGGAGCAGCTTTTGAAGTCGCAACTTTTGAGGCATGACTTGCCGTTGTAGTCGGCAATTTGAGCTGAGCCGGCAGCTGTGAGGGAGTCGTAACCAGAGTCAAGAGCGAGAGGAAGGAAATCCATTTTGCGACTTGGGCTGGTTGAGGGCAATGAATGATCATGGGTCAACTTTCTAGCTTGCGTCAAACTCGAGCAGATGTTTGCTCAAGATCCGAGTGACTTCTTCCGTTGTTTGCGGGTGGTCGGGAAGATGGGTGTGGGTGGTTTCGATATATTGTTCGCTCAACGTGTGCGGGTGCTCGGCATTTTTGACAGAGACAACTCCGTCTGCCGGGACATCGTTTTTCAACGTTTTTCCAGTGCCAATGATCGAATGAGTCTTCACATGAGTTGCGAGGGGCAAGGGGTAGGTCGCCAGCAAGAGCGGACTGTCGGGACGAAGAAGGTCAATGCTGGTGGGGAGTCGTTCATGGACTTGGTCGACGAAAACATGTGGGTTGTTCTTGATCAGATGGTGGAGCGCGATGACACGATCCTTGGGTTGATGAACTAGCGTTGACCCGAGGCGGCCCACCGCACTACTTGCCCAAACCGAGCCCAGGTGCGGAGTACCAATAAAGATGGCGCGGGTGACGAAGGGCTGTGGTTCAAAAAAGAACATTTCGTTGATCGTTCGCTTAACGCTTTCCGATGCGTTTAAATGAGCGACAGGACGCGTCGCGATACTGTTCCAAATAGCAGAATTGCTTGAACAAATTTGTAGCTTGGTTAGCAATCCTCCCATGCTGTGGCCGATCAAGACCATCGCCGACAAGGCCGGGTCGGTCTGTTCAGGGTCGATGTCATCCATCGCTTGCCGCAAGGCGGTACGTAACTCCGCACCAGAACGTAAATATGATTGTCCGGTCGGATACTGATAGGACCAAATCTGATAGCGATCGTTGACCCAGGGAGTCACACGGAGGTCATTGATCAGGTCGATCCAGGTCAAACGGTCAGAAAGCAATCCATGAATAAATACGACTGGTATTTTGCCTGCCTGATATGGTTCCAGCATTCTTAACCCAACGCCACTGTGCTGATGTTCGGGCGTCATGAAATCACGAATCTTGCTCCGGTGTGTATCGCTGGCCACGTGGGCTAAGGGAGCCGATAGGTCTCGGCACATTTGATGTTCGCGGTTTCCAAGTTTCGCTTGATAGCTGGAAAGCGGGTTGTACAGGTCGAGAACGGCGATTTCTGAAGATTGGGAGACCTGCGCGACGCGATGAGAGGAAGTGGGACGCAAGATTGCAGTTGCCGAGAACGGAACGACACGGCTGTGGTAGGACCCGGTCTGTTCGCGGATTCTGAGTGCCACAAGCGGGATTCCCAGGCCGGGTTGCTGCCAGTAACGGGCTAATTTGGAGTCTTGCTTCGTTTGCGTGTGGATCTTGCCAGTTGCAAACTCAAATCGATTCAGATCTTGGGCTTCCCAAGCAAAACCGTGTAATTGAATACGAATTGACTTGAAGGATTGGTCGGAGTCCGAGAGTAGGATCGGTTGTGTTGGATCCAACTGCTGGGTTTTCATCAGGTGATCCAGCAACGCTTTTAGTTCGCGATGGTAGCCTTGCCAAGCCTCCGCTCGCACCGTGTCACTTAATTGCTCGTCTGTCAGGGTCGCCCAACTGGCGAGAGTTGCTTCCGTCAATGCGACGGCCTGATCGTCTGTCGTTTGATCGGTCGACGGGCGTTTGTCCGTAAGCGAAACGGATTCGACGGAAAGTTTTGCGACTTGCGCTGGATCGGCTGCCTCTTCGGCAAGGTCCGAGTTCGGTGGTTGACGGTGGAAAATACCGGTGACCGCCCGCGGTACGTGCGCAAGACCGTCAAAGCTACGGCAGCCAAAGCTGAAGCTTCCTAGCAGTCCAACGGCGACTGCGAAACAAATGAGAAGTCGATAGGGCGACATGCGCTACTTCCATGTGGCGCGTTTTCGAATTAATAACGACCCGTGGGAACGGTTGCCGAATTCGCGGGCGGTGGCGGCAGGTTCAACTGGTTTGCGTTGCTTTTCGCGTTCAACGTCGCGAACTCCCTCAGTAGCTGATGGGTGGTCACAAATTCTGGTCGTTGTGACAGCGACAAGTATTGTGGCGCAGCGGAAATTGCCGCGTAACGCTGTAGTACATCATTCAGTGCGACTTCGGAAATAGCTGCGCCCGGCGTGAGTATACTGCTGGGGATTTCTAAGTAGGGCTTCCAGTCGCTCGGCAATAAAGCGTTTAGTTTTTGCCAGGATATTGTCAATTGTTGTCGGACCAATTGAGATTGTGCCGATGGAACCGCCAGAGGCTCAGAGGTCGTGACGGCCGTGCCTGGCGCAACAACGGCAGGTGATACGTTGACAGGAGCTGTACCGCTGTATTTGGAAAGTTCGTTCATCAATTCGACGGCGGATGCGGGTAGCGTCCCCGCGGTATACGTTGGTTGGCCCGTTGGAGAGATGACCTGGTGGTGGTAGTACGAGATACCGGCAACTTGGTCAATTTGTAGCACCGATCCGTCGATCGACACGCCTGCAAACAAACCACGACTTCGTGAGTACGATAGGATTTCCGCCGACAACGTTGCGTCGGTCGCAGCGGACGCTTGACGTCCCACGGGGCCTGCTGCCGCAGCCGCATCAACGCCTAACGTCAATTTTCCATTCATCAGGTCGTTCACGCTGTTGCGCGTCTTGAAAACAAGTACGACATCCGTTGACTGGAGGCCAGCTTGCCAGCCCACGCTTCCGCCAGTCAGCGAGATAAACATGGGGGGCAACCACTGTTGGTTCTCGGAACGTACCAGCATTGTGCCCCGGCCATGACGAATGCCAACAATGAAACCGCCTTTGACGACGCCCGGGATAATGGCCACGCCTTGAGCTTCATGCAATAGACGTCCTGGGATCTGACTGGCGGGTATGGCCATCACTTCACGCAATACGTTTACCGAACTCAGGACAATCTGATCCTGCGGCGTTTGAGCGGCGGCCACCGTGGGCATGATCAGCATCGCCAATAGCACGACGGATGCACGTTTTGGGTCGGTTCTTTGTCTCATGAGGAAACTCCAATGGCGTATTTTTAGCTTGGGTCGCAAAAATCGCGGCGGCGGATTCTAGAAAGATCCGCTCGTGCCAGCAAGACCGTTCATCCAATCGATCTGTCGCGGTCGTTTTTGCCCGGAATACGCGGTCAGAACTCGTCGGAAACGAGAAATGATTGCCACTGATAGCGTGAATGCAATGCGTTGCTAGTGCTGGCATCGCCTTCCAATCGCGTGGCGTCGGGGCAAGGCGGACGATCGTGGCCCGCGGGATTTAAAGAGGCCCGCGGGATTTAAAGAGGATTGGTTTTTTCGATCGCTTTGAGCAATCGCTCAATGTCATCCGGATAAACTTCGCCAATGGTGCCAATGCGGAACGACTCAATGTTGGTCACCTTACCCGGATAGATAACGAATCCTTGTTCCTTTAGTTCGGTGTAGAAGTCAAGGAAGTTGAAGTTCGGCGATTGGGGCGAATGAAAAGCCGTGATGATGGGTGATTGATGTTCTAAGGCGAGTACCGTTCGAAAGCCAATACGAGTCATGCCTTCGACGAGCGTTTTCTGATTTTGAGTGTAGCGGGCATGGCGTGCGACAACACCGCCCTCTGATTCCAATTCAGTCAGTGCTTGCGCGAAGGCGCGAACGGTGTGGGTGGGTGAGGTGAATCTCCATTTTCCGTGGTTCGACTCCATCGTCGACCACTGATCGTAGAGATCAAGTGAAAGTGATCGGGCCCAGCCTTGAGTGGTTTGCAGCTGATCGCGTTTGGCCACAATGAAGCCAAAACCAGGTACACCTTGAATGCATTTATTGGCACTGCTGATGATGTAATCGATCGAAAGTTTTTGGATGTCGATTGGGACACCACCAAACGTGCTCATCGCGTCCACGATGAAAGTCTTACCGTGTGCTTTGACCATCTGACCGATTTTTTCGATCGGATTCAGCATGCCAGTGGTCGTTTCTCCATGGACGACAGCGACGTGAGTCAAATCCGAATCCTTCATCAAATGTTGCTCAAGTAAATCAAGCTGTAAGGCTTCCGTTTCGCTGTCTTTTTGGATCGTGTGATCAATCTTCAGTGCGTTGGCGATCTGCCCAATACGCTGCCCGTAGGCGCCATTGGACAAGACAAGAAGTTTTCCGTCAGCCGGGATAATACTGCCGATCACGGACTCGACCGCGAACGTGCCACTCCCTTGCATCAAAACCGCTGTGTAGCTTTGCTGCGCATCCGCAGTGCTGGTGGCGAGATTCACGAGTTTGCGTCGGATGACTTCGACCACGCCTCGGTTGTAGTCGTCATCCCATGTGCACCAATCACGAAGCATGGCTCGACGAACCGTGCGACTTGTCGACAGAGGCCCCGGCGTCAGGAGTAAATAAGGATTTTGATCAAGGTCCGGCTGGATTGATTTCGTCATCGGCGATTGTCAGCTCCGATACACTTCCTGTGGATGAAGGGTAAGGCGTTTTGCTTGAACAGATCCACCAGTCGAATTGCGGAAAGAAATTCGGAATAAGCGGACTCGACAAATTCCCGCGTTTGCCGGACATTGGCAGCCGGTGTGGGGCAGCTCAAAGTCGCGTTCGTTTCGCCTGTTGTCTACATTGTGATCGTCGAGAACGAGTTCTGTCCACCGCTGACTTGTCAGAATCTCGTTCCCAGCTGATTTTTTTTTTAACGGCTTTCCAACAGATAGAGCAGCTCTGCGGATTGAAATAGCAAAGGAACGATTGTGAATAATTTGCGAGTGAAGGCTTATTGGGCGATGCCGATGTTGATCGGCGGTCTGTTCATACAGCAATCGATGTTGCAATCTACATCCGCTCAAAGCCAGCGACCGATGACGGAACAAGATGTTCTCGAACTGATTGACGAAGTTTCAAACTGGGGCCGCTGGGGCAAGGACGATCAGCTGGGTGCGATTAATCTAATTACCGCCGAGAAGCGTCGACAAGCCGCTCAGCTGGTGAAGGTGGGGGAATCTGTTTCGCTCGCGCGGCAGGCCGAAACAACCCAAGCTCCTGATAATCCAAATCCGTTTGGTCATCAAATGTTGACCTTTGGACGCGGGACGAAAGGGCAGTGGAGTGTTGACGAGTTTCGCGTCTCCTATCACGGATATGCGCATACGCATATGGATTCGCTTTGCCACCTTTTTTTTCGTGGCAAGATGTACAACGGTTTTTCCCGCGATGAAATCACAAAAGAGGGTGCCCAGAAACTTTCGATCCATAATCTGAAGAACGGAATTTTTAGCCGAGGAATCCTGGTCGATATTCCACGGCTTCGCGGGCTCGACTATCTGGAACCTTCGACGCCGATCTATCCGGAAGAACTCGAAGCGTGGGAGAATCGAGCTGGGATTACCGTGCAGCCGGGGGATGTCGTGTTTATCCGCACAGGCCGCTGGGCCCGGCGTGATGCGTTGGGAGCTTGGGATGTGGCAAAGGAAGGTTCTGCTGGGCTGCACGCCTCTTGTGCTCGCTGGCTGAAGAAACGCGATGTGGCCATGATTGGCAGCGATGCGGCAAGTGACGTCCTGCCTTCGGGAATCCCTGGCGTCAGTCACCCGGTTCATTTGTTGGTGTTGCATGCGATGGGAATTCACATTTTTGACAATTGCGATTTGGAAGCGTTGGGAGAAACCGCGGAACGGTTTCAACGATGGGACTTTCTGATTCAAGCTGCTCCTATTCCCGTGAAGGGCGGGACCGGATCTCCCTTAAATCCAATTGCCACCTTTTGAATTACTGCTGTTGATAGCGTTGCCATCGAAAAGAAAAAATTCGACGTTGGCAGCCACATGCTGCCGATGAAAAAAAGGCATGCGGTTCCCGCGTTAAGTTGTCGCCGGTCGATCCCAACTGGCGATCGGTGTGCTAGATCGCCTACCTCCTAGCACGATCAAAAATCTTGTCCCCAAGAGAGTTGCCATGCGCGCTGCTCCGTTTCCCGCGATGAAGGAAATTGTGCTGATGGGGTTGTGTAGCAGCATGATTGGCTGCGCGAACTTTGACAATCTGACCCAACAGGATCGGCTCGAACAGGGCTACACGATTGTCTTGCCGGGAATTGATGGTCCCAGTATCGCAAATTCGAACATTGCTCAAGGAATCGCCGATTCCGGTCTCGAGACGGCAATTGAGGTGCACGATTGGACAACGGGCGTACCGCTACTGTTGCCTCTTCACCTCTATACAAAACGTGCCAATCAACGTAAGGCCAAACAATTGGCCGGAAAAATCGTTGCGTATCAGGAACGCTATCCTGGTCGCCCTGTGCATCTTGTCGCACAGTCGGGAGGCTGTGGTGTTTTGTTGTGGACGCTCGAGTCTTTGCCGACAAATCGCAAGGTTACGAGTACGGTCATGCTTAGCGCAGCGGTTTCTCCGACCTATGACGTCCGCCGGGCATTGCAGCACACCGAGGCTGGGATTTGGAATTACTACTCGCCATTAGACGTTATTTTGCTTGCCGGAACGTTGGTGGGTGGCAACATCGATGGCCGTTGGATGCCGGGGGCCGGTGCGGTTGGTTTCTGGTCGTATTCTCCCGAGTCGGTCGGTGACGGCCCGCGACTCCATCAAATACCGTTCCGTCCCGAAATGTTACTGGCGGGAAATCTTGGTGGCCACTGGGGACCTGCTAAGTCGCCCTTCGCACGCGACTATATTGCTCCCGTGTTAGCCAAGTCAGAACGGTATCAACCGGGATTGGTAGTGTCAAATTCTGATCTGAGATCGAGTCATCAGGGTGCGCCGGTCATGAATCTGGCAGGAATGAACTCCCGGGATCCACGTCGAGCAAGCTACTATCGGGTTTCGTCGGATGGAAGTGTCACTCAGCCGTTTGTCTTTCCATCGAAGATCGACGTTTCGGCGGTCGTCTCAACAGGGATTCGGCCTGACGTCGCACGCTACTCGCAGAAACTGAGCGGCCGATCCATTCCGACCGATCGTTGATATTTCGACGATTTTGCAGCTTTCGTTTTTCTGATCGGCCCGGCCGCAGTAGAATGAGAGGCCAGTCATTGGGATGTTCGCCATTGGGATGTTCGCTGGGTTGGGCAATCGAAAGGATAAGTTCGATGCTGGAAGCTGAATTGAGTCGGTTGCCACGACTGCCGGTGGGGCGTCGGGCATTCATTCAGAATGGAGTATTGTTGCTGATGACGGCTCCTGCTCTCGATGCTGTTTTTGCTGAGGAAGCTGTTCAGCCAATCTTAAAGATCGGATTGGTCACCGACCTGCACTATGCTGATAAACCGACCGCTGGAAGTCGATGCTATCGGGAATCACTCGATAAGTTGACTGCGGCTGCTAGCGAGTTGCAACAGCATGATCCGGCCTTCATCGTGGAACTTGGTGATCTCATCGATGCGGCCGATACGGTAAGTGAGGAGCAGGGTTTTCTGAAACGAATTAATCGTTTGTATTCCCAGATTTCCAACGAACGTCATTATGTCCTGGGCAACCACTGTGTTTCGACGCTGACCAAGAATGAGTTTCTGGGCGAAGTGGAACGTGAAAAGTCATACTACGGCTTTGAGAAAGGTGGTTATCACTTTTTGGTATTAGACGCCTGTTTTCGCGGCGATGGGCAGTCCTATGGCCGTAATAATTTCGAGTGGACCGATGCAAACATTCCGGCGGAAGAACTAGAATGGCTTCAAGCAGAATTGCAAACCACCTCGAAGCCAGTGATTGTGTTTACCCACCAACGGCTTGATTTGATGAATCATTATGCGGTGCGCAACGCTGTTGCCGTGCGGAAGATTCTTGAAAAGTCAGGTAAGGTGCGGGCGGTCTTTCAAGGCCATAGCCATGAAAATGACTACCGTGAAATCGGTGGGATTCACTACTGCACGTTGCGCGCCATGGTGGAAGGCTCCGGACTGGATAAAAGCGGCTGCTCGTTGATGAGTTTGGCAGCCGACGGAGTGATCCGCATTCAGGGGTTTCAGCAGCAAAGTAACTATCGTTGGACGACTTAGTCGTTGGACGAATCACACTGAGTTGGCCGTTGGACGAATCACACCGAGCTTGGATGGATCGATGGGAAGTCGACAGATTGTGGAGGGGATCCAGCTGACAAATTCAGGGCTGGCGACCGTCGATCCGGCTTTGAACGACGTGCTGTTTGATCTGGCCTTGCGGTTAGAGAAAGCGAACGACTTGCCAGTCGATGTTCAGCATGTTTTGGCCGCCATCGTGCTTGCTGCCAACTGTGGTGACCTGGGCGCCGATGCGAAAATTGTTGCAACCGATGATTCGCTCGTCGAGATATTGACCCACCATGTGGTTGTCGTCTTTCGTGATTTTGGTGGTGAAGTAGGCAACGATGATTAACCGGTCGTGTGTGATCTCGCAGATTCGACTCCCGGCAAGACCCGCTTGGTTGAAAAAAAATCGTGGCTTTGCGACGGAATAGAGCAGTTTTTTTAGATCGCGATTCGCCAAAGTACGATCTGAATGACCTCAGCGAGGATCGTGGTGACGCCCGTCCAATGGAGCCAGTCGCGTTTTTCGCCAGCGATCAGATCGTACGATGCCGCCAGTGCGACACTCAGCATCAGCAGCAGAGGAATCAACTGTAAGAAGAAGCCAAAGCCAAGCCACAAAGGCATCAGCCCCCAAGAGATCATCAAGAAATTGATCCCCATTCCCGCCCACTCCAAAATGTAGAGCAGGAAGGGAAGTTTCCAACGGATTGTAGGAATGTGGTATGCCGCTCGGGCAGCCATAGCGGTTGGAATAAAACAAAGCGTACCAAGCAACAATTGATGAATGCTTGTGTGGAGAACGTGAATTCCGGTCGCGAATATCGGATTGTAAACGAGGAGGTGAAAAACCTCGATGATCATCAACCAATGACCGGCTGCTGAGATGGCGGGGTTTCGACCGAGCCACCACGATTGGGCTAAGGTGATCACTCCCGCGATGCAAGTGCCGGCGATGAGTGCCGCAATGATTTCCGTTGGGCGGCGCAATTCTGCGAATGCGGGAGATGTAGGAGGCCGCAATTCATGAAGGAACTGAACCATGACCAGATAGGCAGCCGTACAAAAAACCCATAACATCAAATGATAGATAGATAAACGTGGTAGTTCGGGCAGATTGTTCGTTTTCATGGTTAGCGTCTGTTGAAATGGTTAGTGTCTGTTGAAATGGTTAGCGTCTGTTGAAATGGTTAGCGTCCGTGCAAAATAACTTCGGGAATAGCTTTCTCGTCAGCCAGTATCGACAAACTCCTTTGCTCGAAGCCAATGTACGATCTTCGCGAGCTGAGAATAAGTTGATCGCCAAATGAAGGACAAACCGTTCTTGATGAACAACTAACGTAAATCCGGTCGCTTTTGTGGATCACGAATCGATGTCAGAGACGCAATCCGCATGGACTTTGCGATACAAATCGTTTTACCCCTTACACATTACAGCCGGACTGGTATCGTCTTAGTAGCCGACCGGTCGATCTCTAGCCTACAGGGGAATCTCGCATGGCTGACGAAGAGCAGCTCTACCGATTTTTCGTCGTTGATGTGCACGAAAACGCCTTGGTGGCACAGATCGTTGATTCACATCTGCAAGGTGAAACGTCCGCTGAACTACTCAAACTGGAGTTATTGAAGATTATTGATGACTCGTCGCCCGACGTCCTCGTGCTTGATTTTTGTAATGTAAAGATCGTCGGCACTTGGGTGATTTCGTGTTTTTTGTACGTGAACAGCCGGATGGCTAGCCGAGGCAGTAAGTTGAAGCTGGCAGGGATGAGCGAAACGCTGAGGTCGATTTTCAAAACGTTACGTTTGGACGATACGGTCTTTCAGATTTTTGACACGGTTGACGAGGCGTTGGCGAGCCCCAGCGGGCCGATCACCTACGAAGATGTTTGTGATCGTTCGACGCCGTTTGATCCGGAAAGCTAACGCGGTCCCACGAAATTGTGGCCGCGTTGCTGCCACAATCGGGATCGTTTTGACAAATTCTCGCCGCTCTGTTGACTAGCTCTGTCGACGTCGTATCAACAGGAGTCCACCGAACAGTAGCAGCGACAGCGAAGACGGTTCAGGCACGGTCGCCACGGCCAGACGCGGACCGGCTTCGAATCCGGCACCTTGGAAAGCGGTTACGAAATCGCTGGAAGTGAAATCTCGATCGCCGTTCCAATCGCCCGTTTCCCAACCTGAATTCTCGGGGGTTGCATCTTCGTATTCGCCGGCCGTGAAAACTTTGACAAAGTCGCTACTATCAAAAACGCCGTTCAGATCGGAATCGCCATAGTAGCTATTGTTCAAATCTTCGATCCAGACGCGGCGGTCTTCTTCGTTGACAAGATTGTCATTGTCGAGATCGAAGTCAGGGCTGTTTGTACCGGCGCGAACCGCGTCCGAAAGCAGATCCATGTCCTCTGCATCGAGAACTGTATTCAGATTGAAATCACCCGGCAGGGTTTCAACTGTGTTATTCATGGTGAGCAGGATTTCTGCGTCGCTCAAAGCCCGGCTGTAGATTTGAAAGTCGTCTAGGCGGCCTCCCCAGGTTTCCGTACCTTGACGACCCATGAAGATGGCATCGTGAAAGTCCAGCGTTCCGTCGTATGCGACGACCGGACCCTCGCCTGCTTCACCATTGATGATGACTTCAAAGTCATCGCCATCACCGCGGTAGGCAAAATGGGTCCACTCTTCATCGTCCATAAAGTAGATTCCCTTTTCCTGATTGATATTAGTACCGTCTTCCTGAATGACACGCCCCCAAACCGTCGCGTCGGACTTTTGCACCCAGCCACCGATTACTTTTCCACCGGTGGAAGGAAACGCGGGGTCAAACTGAACTTGGAACATGCCGTCGTTGGCACCGCCATCTCCACAGCAGAGATCCAGATCACGATAAGCCCAGAAGGTGATTGTGAAGTTGTCGCCGGGCAGTCCGTCTTCCGGCAATTCAGCCGACAAAAATCCATTCGTCGAACCAGGAAACTCCATCACGCCACCGCGTTCCTCGTCCATCATCCATGCCACCCCACCCAGGTCATCGAGTTCGGCGTCGCGACCATTGTCGGAAATATCTAGCAGAAAATCGTCTTCTGTGTTGAATGGGTAGTGTTGCTCAAGATCAGCTATTTGGCCGGTCACCATGCCCGCGGGTGCCAGAAGGAAAAAGGAAAACAAGACACTAATTCGGAAAGGTGCGGTCATGATCTTCTCACAATTTTCAGAAACCACTTGTGTTTGAAAAAACATTTTGAAGTGCGGCGCCATCGTAATGGGTTGAAGCTCGCATTACCAAGAAAATGCTTTGATTTGGAGAGGATTCTGTAGAAAGCGAGTACGTGCCAACGACTTCGGCGATAGCCACTCAGCTGGCAAAGCGGCGATGTCGGATTTGGTCGAGCGTGACTGCCGCAATAATGATCACACCGATCAAAATGTCAGTCGTCAAATTGCGAAGTTCGAGTTGGGTACAGCCACTGTAGATGACGCCCATAATCAAAGCGCCAACGATCGTACCGAGTACGGAGCCTTGTCCGCCGTTGAGGCTGCCACCTCCAATCACCACCGCAGCGATGATTCGTAATTCCATACCGAGTCCGGTGGTTGGATTGGCGCTATTTAATTTGGCGAATTGGTACAGACCTGCGGTGCCAACGAATAGGCCGGCCAGGCTGTAAATGGAGATTTTCACCAGTGGTACGTTAATGCCGCAGAGTCGTGCCGTGGCTTCATTGGATCCCAGGGCAAATACATATCGGCCAAAGACCGTGAATCGTAAGACGAGTGCAACGATGAGAGCAAGAAACAACGCAAGCCACACGCCTGTTGACAACCCGAGCCAAAGGGAGGCTACGTTGAGGCTTACCAAGTTGCCGAGCCAATTTGGCACCGAGTCCAGTGGCGGACGCACGGTCGTTTCATCGGCCATGTACTTGGCCAATCCCAAAAAGATCGTCATCGTTCCTAGTGTCACAATGAACGGTACAATTTTTAGCACGCTGATCAATACGCCGTTCAACAGACCGCACAGACAGCCCACCAGCAGGCACAATCCTACGGCGAGGTAGGCGGAATACCCATTGTCCAAGGCCCAGGCCAGTACGGTGGCGGAAAGGATTAGTCCGGTGCCGGCAGATAAATCGATGCCGCCCGAAACGATGATCAAAGTCATTCCCAGGGCAGCGACCGCGATCACTGCAGTCTGTGCGAGAATGACTTGAAAGTTTCGCGGCGTCAGAAAGGTGCCGCCTCCGTTCTGGAGACTGTCCGCAATTCCGAATACGCCCACCACTGCGACCAAAGCCAGCAGCGGACCGAGAACCTGAATCAGTTTTACATAGGCTGGTGGTTGTGGCAGGGATTTGGGTGGAGTTGAATTCATGCTTGATCTTCCTCTTTAACTGACAGCAACTGCCAATGCCGATTCTTCGGTCCAGTCTTCTGCGGCGCGAATTTCTTTGATCTCGCCCCGTGACATCACGGCGATGCGATCACAAACGGCCAACAGTTCCGGCAGGTACGAGCTAACGAAGATGACTGCTTTTCCTGTTGCCGCCTGTTCGCCAATCAAACGATAGATCTGAGATTTCGTTCCTACATCAATTCCTCGGGTGGGCTCGTCTAATAACAGAATGTCGGCATCTTGATGTAGGACTCGGGCAATCGCGACCTTCTGTTGATTGCCGCCTGACAAGGACTGAACCTCTTGCTCGGGCGAGAATGCTTTGATTTCTAGTCGTTTCATCCATTCGTGCACCGCATCGCGACGTGCTGAGAGGTTCACCCAGCCTACTGTCGTATAAGGGGCAAGGCGGCTTAGTGAAATATTGTCGGCGATACTGCGAACTTGCGCCAGTCCTTCGGTCTTGCGATCTTCGGAGACATATCCCATGCCCGCACGAATTCTTCCTGCTGGAGAATGCTTGGGCTGTTGACCTGCGATCTGGACGTCTCCATGACGAATCGGATCCAAGGCAAATAGCGTTCGCAGCAATTCACTTCTTCCGGCTCCGACTAGCCCTGCGATTCCCAAGATTTCACCACGACACAAATCGAACGAAATGTTTCTGGGGAGTTTTTCGCCGGCTAATTTTCGCAAGGACAACAGCACATCTCCCGATTGATGTTCCACCGCGGGAAACAATTCATCAACACTGCGACCAACCATCAGCGAGACTAGCTGCAATTCTGTCACGCCGGCAAGCTGCCCATTTCCGGCCACTTGGCCATCTCGAAGCACCGTGTAGTCATCACCCACTTCGCGGACTTCTTCCAGAAAGTGGCTGATGTAGACGATTGCGTGACCGGCTGTCTTCAGTCGTTTAATGACTTCGAACAAGCGACGTACATCTTGTTGTGTCAGCGAGCTGGTGGGTTCATCGAATACGATCACGCGGGCGTTGAGGACCAGGGCCCGCGCCACTTCGACCAGTTGTTGCATGCCGACCGACAGCTCTCGCACAGGTGTGTTGAGGTTCAGGTTCTCGTGGCCAAGCGTCTGCAAGGCAGATCGCACTCGCTGATACTGCTGCTTTCGATTCAGGAGGCCCCCCCGGTGAATCTCGCAGCCGAGCATAATATTATCGGCGACCGAAAGATCGGGTGCTAAATTCAGCTCTTGGTAAATCATCGCCACGCCGGCCCGCCGCGCGGCTTGAGGGCCGGTGGGCTGATAGGGCTCTTGATTCAGTTTCATCTCACCTGAATCGGGTTGATGTGCACCGCTGAGAATTTTCATCAGCGTGCTTTTACCGGCGCCGTTTTCGCCGATCAGTGCCAACACGCGTCCTGCTCGAGCTGTGAAACTCACATCGCGCAAGGCACGAGTAGCTCCAAAGCTTTTGCTGATGGAGCGCATCTGCAGCAGGGGGTGATCGCTCGCTTCTGTCACGAAATCCCTTTGACGTATTTCGTGCCTATTTGGCGACCTTGAGCAGCTCTGCCATACGGTGAGCCGCTTTTGCACCACCTTGAAAATTGTCGGTGGCCACGTAACTGATCTGCGCGTCGTTGGGGACCAGATTACTATCGAAAACAACCGTGGGAATGCCAGAGGAATTCGCTTCCTTGACGACTTCCAACAGAGCCTGTGAATCCAACGGAGCAAGGCAGATGCCGTCGACCTTTTTGGTGACGAAATCTCGCATCACATCGATTTGACCATCCGCGTCATCCTCACGAATGGGACCTTTCCAAAGAATTCGCACGTTTTTTAATTCTTGAGCGGCTTGATGAGCCCCGGCGTGGACCGACTTCCAGAATTCGTGGGAGGTTCCTTTGGGGATCACTGCGATGCTGTATTTTACCTCTGTCGGCTCCAAGTCCGCCCCTGAAAATTGCTCGGGTGTCAGCAACGCAGCCATTTTTGCTTCTTTCATGTTTTCCGGTGTTGCCACGACTTCGCCGGTCGGGACTCGCTTTTCCACCTGCTTGCCCTCCAGGTGATCGTAGATGGTTTTCACGGCAAGGTAGCCCATTTTGACGGGATCCTGGAGCACAATCCCTTCCATTTTGTTTTCACTGAGGGCTTTTACCATCCGTTCATTGGGGTCGAAACCGATTAATTGAACTTGGTCTAACAGGTTGTTCTCTTCCAAGGCGGTGAACATACCGTCTGCACTCGACTCATTGACCGCAAACACGCCGCTGATTTGCGGTCCGAATTTGAGGATCAGCTGTTGAGACTTTTCCAGCGATGACGAGGCGCTGATGCCCGCGTATTCATCCGAAATGATGGCGATTTCTGGGTAATCGCTCTTCATCGTCTCCATGAAGCCTTGCTCACGTTGTTCGGTACTTTCACTGCCTGGACTGTAGCGTAAGAGAATCACACCTTTTTCCTGGCCGTTCGCCGAAGATCCGTCGTTCTTGCCGCAGCCTGCCAGCGTTAATGCCACCAAGGTAAGCAGAGCATATTTTCCCATCGAATGTTTCCTCTACACGTGAGAATAAATTTACGAGCGGCCTAGTATAGCGTGGAATAGGTGTGGATACACGGCGCCTCGAAATGGTCAGAAAATTAGGTGGTTTTTTGAGGTCGGTTTGATCCGATCACGCCTACTTACTTCATCGGGGCCGTATTTCGTACACTCCAGAAATGATGAATCAACGATCAGGAAGAAATCTTGGAACGCTCTCTCTTCTGCTGTCCCTTTTCTTGGGAGGCTTATCAGCGATTGCTCAACCGCCTGGAGTTGCGACGCGCGCGGCTTTGCCGACGCCAGCGGTGTTGCAACAGCGAACCAAGGAGGTGGCAAGCAAGGAGAATCTCAGCGAGGCTCAACGAACTGAGATTGTAAATGTCTACAACCAGGCGCTCAGTGATCTGGATGCTCAAAAGTCACTAATGGCCAAACGAGACCAATTTTCCGAATTGCTCAGCCAGATCACTCAGGAGCAAAAGAAGGCAGAGAAACAGCTTGGCGATCTCAAAAAGGGGCCCGACATCGAGACCTCGGGAAAACCTTTGAATGACTTGATGTTGGAGGTTCAGAAGAAAACCCTCGAGTCACAGCAGGCGGGTAAGGATCTCGACCGGATTGATGATGAGCCGGAACGCCGCGCGGATCGTCGTTTGGAGATCCCCCGGCTCCAAGTCTCGCTGGCCAGCAAGATCAGTGATTTGGACAGTAAGGCCCGGGATAAATTGCCCGGTGACTCAGCCGATTTGGTAGCTGCGAAGCGTGTATTGAGTGACATTAAGCGAGCGAATGCAAATTTGCAATTGGACGCGCTCAAGAACGAAGCTGCCTACTACGATGCATCGAACGACCTGTTGCCTATCCAAATTGAAGTTGCGAAGCAACGTGTCGCGTTGACTGAACAGGAACTGAAAATCTGGCAAAAAGCCGCTGCATGGAAACAGAATAGCGATGTGGGCCAAGAACGTGCGGAAGCGTTGCAGATGGTCGAAAATGTTCCCGATCAACTGAAATCCTTGGCGAAAGAAAACGTTGATTTTGTGAAGGAATGGAAGAAGCTGGTCGACGAAATTACCAGCACCAATCAGAGCATTGACAAGGTCGACCATCAGCGTATCGAGTGGGATGGGAAATTTGATAATTCACGAGCCATGATTGCTGCTCAAGGCGGGGTGACGGCAACGGTTGGTGAGATCTTGAGAAACCAAAGTCGAGATCTCCCCGATTTCAGACAGCTCAAGATTGATCGCAGACAAACCGATCAGCAGATCACTGGGTTACGAGATCAGCAGTTCCAGCTCAACGAACGGCTAAATCAGCTCACGGATCTAGGACAGAAGGAACGAACGACGTTAGATGCGATTGTGCCGCCAATCAGCGCCGAAGAGCGGAAGACATTGGTCGGACCCACCCATAAATTGTTTGCGCAACGCATCAAGCTCCTCCAGGGGATTCGCACCGTACGAGATAACCAGTTGCAACGCCTGTTGGATCTCGCTCTGACGCAGGATGCAATGCTCGATGTTGTGCAACGGTATCGGATATTTATCAACGAACGGGTGTTGTGGATTCCCAGCTCTCGACGAGTCAAGTTATCGGATCTAGGAGGCTTGGCGAAAGCCTTTTCGACTCTGGCTGACCGGCACGTGTGGGAGTCCTTTGTCGTCAGTGTGCCTCAGAGTTTGAAACGCAAACCTTTTCCACAAGTTCTTGTCTTGTTGCTTGCTTTGTCTCTGTGTTGGAATCGATGGCGGTTTGCCAAACGAATTCAACTGTTGGGAAAGCGAGCAAAAGCACCAAGCTGTTGTCGATTTGACGTCAGTGTTTCGGTGTTGTTGATGACGGTTGCCCGTGCCGCCGTCGTGCCTCTTTTAGTTGTTTGGCTGAGTTTGAATTTGGATGCATCGACGCTTGTGTTGAGCGCGGAAGCCATTTCGCACACCTTACGACTCGCCGCTTACACTTACTTTTGGCTGAGCCTCTGGTCTGGACTCGCTCAGCCAGGGGCGCTGTGCGATGCACACTTTGAGTGGCCCGAATCGTTACTCAAACTGACCCGTAGGCAATTGCGTTGGTTCACACCTGTGGTTGTAAGTTGTTGGACGATCTATTGCTTTTTCGATGACTGGGATCCCACACACGAACGTTCCCTGGGGCGACTTGCCGTGATCATCGGGCTGTTGGCCTTGTCTTTTTTCTTCTACCGTATGTTTTCGCCTCACAATGGGATATTGACCAGCCACCTTCGCCGCTATCCCACGGGGGGCATGAATCGATTTCGACGGCTTTGGTATCCCGCGTTGGTCATCTTGCCATTGGTGTTGGTTTTCTTGGCTTTGGGAGGGTACACCTACACGGCTGCTCAATTGGTTAACCGTCTGGGTGATTCTTTTTACTTTCTCGGAGCCTTATTGCTGTTGGAAGCCATGGCTTTGCGTTGGTTAAGACTCAATCGACGTGCCATCGCGATTTCTCAGGCAAAAGAACGACTCGCGGAGTCGGCCGTTGGCCAAGGTAAACCGGCCGAGGAAATGCCCGCCGAACGGACAGGCGGCGTTGTGGAAGGCGAGCAAGTCGACCTTGTGGTTGTCAGCACGCAAACTCGAGGGCTGCTCAAGCAGTTTGGCACGGTGGCAGCATTAGTGGGCCTCTATTTTATTTGGTCCGATATTTTCCCCGCCTTATCGAAGCTTGACGAAATTCGGTTCTGGCAGACTGCGATCTCACAAGTTCCGGTGGATGGAAACGCTACAGCTTTGGCTGATACGACGACCAGGTGGATCACTCTGAGTGATGTGTTGGGATCGCTGATCGTGTTGTTCTTGACCTTCGCGGCGACCAAAAATATCCCTGGGTTACTGGAGATTAGTGTCTTACAGCGATTGCCACTGGACGCTGCGTTGCGATATGCAATTACCACTGTTGTTCGATATGGAATTATTGTCAGTGGCATCTCGATCGCTTTCGCTTATCTGGGGTTTGGGTGGGAAAGGGTCCAATGGCTTGTTGCCGCCGTGAGTGTTGGTCTCGGGTTTGGTTTGCAGGAAATCTTTGCGAACTTTGTCAGCGGGTTGATTCTGCTGTTTGAACGACCGTTGCGCGCAGGAGATATTGTTACCGTTGGAGACATCACCGGAAAAGTTGTGCAAATCAAGATGCGCGCCACGACCATTCAAGATTGGGATCGGAAAGAACTTGTGGTTCCCAATAAGGAGTTTATTACAGGTAACTTGCTCAACTGGACTTTGACGGATTCTGTGAATCGACTGACCGTGACGGTCGGAGTGGCTTATGGGGAGGATGTGGAGCGAACTCGAGAAATTCTCCTGGAAGCGGCGAGTGCAAATCCTAATGTGCTTGACACTCCCCCGCCGACGGTGACCTTTGATTTGTTTGCTGATAGTTCGCTCAATTTTTCGCTGCGAGTCTTCTTGCCGCATGTCGATGTCCGTTTGCCCGTCACGAGCGAGTTGCACAGAGATATTTATAAGCGGCTTGGGGAAGCCGGGATCGAGATTCCCTTTCCGCAGCGAGATCTTCACATTCGATCCAATGATTCGGGCCGCGCTGACGACACGCCCTCGGAGGTAAAGACGCCTTCCTAGGGTTGCCGATTCAATTGGTGCGATTTGCCATCAGGATGGTGGGGGATGGGGCCACGTCTGATGCTAATTGCGTTCCCGTCCGCTGATTTGGCCAGTGCAAACCATTTATTGCGATGGTCCGACGATCACTCTGACCCGGTCGGGAAAGTCGGTGAACAATCCGTCAATTTGCGCCTCAACAAACCAGTCGATTAACGTCGGCCAGTCATCGACATAGTCGGGCAACTGGTCCACCCGGAACGTGTAAGGGTGAACAAGTAGTTGATGGCGGTGTGCGTCAGCGACAAGGGAAGTGATCTGAGGTTTTCCATCGGTTCGTCGCCCTGAAATCACTTGTTTCAATTCGGGGCCAATGCCCTGTGCGTAACTGGCCACCCGGTGCAGACCCTCGTCAGTCAGCATTTTTGAATACGTTTGTTCCCCCGGTTTATCCTTGCCCATCAATTGCACAATTTTCAGTTTGCAGCCTAATTCGTTTCGAATTCGCATGAGTTCAGCTTGCTCGAAACACTGCAAGTAGACGGGTGCGTTGGCATCGGTGTATCCGAATCGTGCCAGGCTGTTTAGCACAATGGGACTGATGTCTTTGCCTTGATCGCGATGCCATTTTGGATATTTAATTTCGGGATAGACGCCGATTGTCCGGTGACGTGTTTGATTTAACCCGTGGATGATCTGGAGTTCTTCTTCGAAGGTGGGAATGGTAAATGGTTTGTTCTCGGTGGGGAATCGATTGGGGAAGGCCGGTCGACCCGTGCGGTGATCAATCCGTTCACCAATTCTCAGTGTTTTGATTTCAGCCAGGGTGAAGTCAATGGCATAAAACCGACCATCGTTCCTGGCGCGATCCGGAAACTTACTGCGGACATCACTCACGGTATCGAGATAAATGTCATGCAGCACAATGGGATGAAGATCACTTGTCAGCACCAGATCCTGTTCGATGAAATCGGCATTCATCGCATGGGCGGCGGCGACTGCGGCCAAAGTGTGTTCTGGCAGATAGCCCGATGCGCCGCGATGTGCGATCACCGTGGGGCGGGCTGCCGACAGAGGTTGCATGATCGTGCCAACGAACAACAGAACTCGAATGAGTTGAAGCATGGACCACTCGTGGGATCAACGGCGAATGCCTGGAAGGGATGGAATGCCGGCTACTTTATGTTACCGCTAATTCGGCCGCCAGTCGCTTGAGTTCACTCAAATCTAATTTTCCTGTTCCCAGCATAGGGATTTCATCGATGGTGAAAAAACTATCTGCTGAGGGAATGAAGATATTCGGCAGACCCTCCTGTTTGAGTGCTTCGCACAATTCGTCGCTGGATTGTTTCACCGGGGTATGCAAGACGATCAGCCGTTCCCCTTTTCTTTCATCGGGGATTGCAGTGACTGCAATCTGAGGGCTTTCCTCGTCCTCCGCGTCGTAGCCGATCGCTTTTTGTAGCTCTTCTTCGATACGCAGATGAGGAACCATTTCGCCACCAATCTTAGAGAATCGGCTCTGGCGGCCCGTGATCCGAATGAAGCCTTCATCGTCAATTTCTGCGATATCTCCGGTGACATACCAGCCATTCTTGATCACTTCGCGGGTCTTGTCGGGTTCATTCAGGTAGCCTTTCATCACGTTGGATCCTTTAATCATCAACATGCCTGCCTGCCCTGAACTCAAATCGGCTTCGTTGTCGAGATCGACGACTTTGGCCGAAACACCAGGAAGAGGACGTCCGACAGTGCCTTCTTTTAAGTCGATTTGATGATCTTGCATCGTGCGACTGGGTGGAATGTTAACACAGACCAGCGGCGATAATTCGGTCGCTCCATAACCTTCGACGGGGCGAACACCAAACTTTTTTTCGAAGGCGTCACAGAGTTCAACGGGAAGTTTTTCAGCTCCGGCAACGACAGTGTCTAACGAGGCAAAATCTTCTTTGCTACATCGACGTAGATAACTTCGCAAGAAAGTTGGCGTGGAAAGCAAGACAGTGCCTCGGTGTTTTCCACACAGTTTGCCGACTTGTCGCGCATCCAACGGATTGAAATGGTAGATGCCCTTGATGTCGAGAGAAACGACTGCCCAGAGAGTAACCGTGAAGCCGAAGGAGTGGAAGAACGGAAGGATGCCGATGATGACATCCTCGGAGGTGAGGTGGATGATCTGATCAACCGCTTTGACGTTGGAGGCGATATTGGCGTTGGTCAGCATTACACCTTTGGGGATGCCGGTTGAACCCGATGTGAAAATGACGGTCAGCAGATCGTCCGCCTTGCATTGATCAAGGGTCAAGGATCGGCAAAGCAAGCCGCTTGGACAGACGTAAGAGGCCAACGCCGATGTCACCTTGTCGGCCAAGGTGACTTTTTCGCGGTAATCATCCAGGTAAATGAGTTCAGCATCGATGTCGAACTGAAGCTTTTCCATGACTTTGCGACTGGTTAGCACGTGTTGGATGTTCGCTTGACGAATGCACTGATTCATGACATCGGACGAGACGGTGTAGTTCAGGTTGATCGCGACGCGCCGGTCCAGTGTGAGTGCCAAATTGGTGACGACACCGCCGGCGCTCGGCGGCAGTAAGATACCAACATTCGGTTCGTGGGCCTTCAGGATATAGCGGCGCAATAAACGTCTCAGAATCAACGCTCGCATTAATAACGATCCGCCTGTCAGGTCGACGCCACTCGAATCGGCAACCTTCGATTTGAACTTGCGCTTTTTGCAGGATTTAACCATCTCCATCGGGAGTGACACCAGGCTGTCTTTCTTTGTCTCCACTGCGGATGCTCCTAATTCCTGAACGGCTTGTCGCACTTTGTGAACATCAGTCACGCCCTCGAGTGGTTTGCCGAAATGGATTGAAATCGGGTAGGGGATTTTACGAGGCACCTTCCAAAAGAATTTTCCGCGTTCGAAACTAAAGATGCTACCCCAGAGTCCATCAAAGTAGACGGGGATCACCGGAACATCGGTGCCTTTGACCATTCGGAGCATGCCGGGGCGAAACGGTTGCATGATGCCGGAACGAGTGATCCCACCTTCCGGAAAGATGCCGACCAATTCTCCGTTCTTCATCGCTTCCTTGGCCGTTTTCAACGCTCGCACGATTGACTTGGGCCCCTCGCTAATCATGATTGCCCCCCACATGGAAGCGAGTTTCTTCATGAATCGGCTCTGGAAGTTACCGTCGTAAACTACCATGCGGACGGGGCGCGAACTGATCAACATCATTAAGATACCATCGAGCCAGGAGACGTGGTTGGCAACCAACAATGCGCCACCTCGTTCTGGCAGGTTTTCACGACCGTGAATCGTGATGCGATAGAAGAGCTTGCTCAAAACCCAAACGATGAAGCGTATCGTTGCTTTGGGAATCACGAATAGCACATAAGCCAGTACCAGGAGGCTCAGTAGGCCGCAGGCAAAAAAAATAGCGGGAGCAGAAAAAAGCGAAACGCCCCAGAGCCTGGAGTCGAGTTGGCCAATCAACGCTTGATATTGAGTGAGTTCGGCTGGCCATTGATCAATCGAGTTTGTTTGATGTTGCCCGCTGTACTGCTGAAAATGGTCGAGCGTCGTCGACCATTCGGCGCCCATTGGATAGGTAGCCTCTTGTTGGGCGAGTTTTTCCATGCCTGAGCCAGCAAATACAAGTAGAGCCAGCAGGATGTCCGTCAATGTTGTCAAGTTACTGGCTGACAAAATCTCGCCTCGTGATTCTGGTGTTAAAGATAGGCTGTCAGCGGTGTCTGGAAGGAGCTGGAACTGAGCCCCAATAGCAGCAAGAATCCGCAAGCAGCGGTCTGGTCCGCACTCCAATTGTCGTCGGTTGACGGAAAATTCCTCTCGACAGTGAACATCAAAAGTGATCCTGTTGCAATTCCGATTGGCCCCAGGTGATAGGGCTAACTCTCTTTGATCGCTCGATCGCCAGTCAGGACGCTTTCCGAGGCCCAAAATAAGGGGCTTGATGGGTTCGAGAAACCACCACATTCTTTCACTTATCCGATCGGGGCAACTTTTTCGGCAAAATCCCAGCTTGAGACCCGAAATGCCATCTGATCGATGGAACTCAATCCGAGGCTGCCGCTGCCATCGCTGATTCCTACAACCCCTATTCCTTACGCTCTCATCAAGCCGGCAACGTTCTCGCTCGATATGACGCATAGAGGTTGTTGGTTTTTGAAAGGGGATTAGACAGATGCTTAGGCAGCGACTCTTGATGATTGGAATCATCCTTCTGGCGCTGGGGGTCCAGCTGCGCCGTGTCGAACACTTTGTGGTGAACAAGCAAGTCACCCGAATTGTGGAAAATCGGCTGAAGCGGCCTGCTGCGGACGCTGTGAACAGTTTTGACGCTGGCTCCGATCCTTTCAAAAATACTTGGCAAACCAGCATCTCAGCCGCGCCAGCCAGCAGTCAAATGTCGGTGTCTCCACCCCGTTGGTTGGGTTTTTCAATGGTTTCGGTGGGGGCAGTGATGGTTTTGACTTGTCCGTGTTTCAAATCTTGACCTTCGGTAGTAGCCCTTTGCTGCATCCGCTGGCAGTCATTAGAATAGGCCGCTTACCAATGGTCGCCCGAAACAGGTCTGCGGGTGGCGAAGTCAAGATTTGAGGAGCTGCCTTCATGGCCGACCACCAGCGTATCCAGGTCACGGATGTAGACGACGTGGCCGTCGTCCGATTTGTTGATCGAAAGATTCTTGATGAACTAGTGATCCAGGAGCTTGGCCGAGAGCTCTTTTCGCTGGTTGAAGAGGAAAATCGCAAGAATCTGCTGTTGAATTTTACGAATGTCGAGTTCCTTTCCAGTGCTGCTTTGGGCAAGTTAATCTCGTTGCACAAAAAGGTGGAAAGAGCGGGGGGTAACCTGAAACTCACCAATATTCGCCCAGAAATCTATGATGTTTTCAAAATCACTCGGTTGAACGAAAAGTTTGACATCAGCGATGATCAGGAAGATGGCTTGGCTGCATTTGCTTCGGCGTGATAATTCCTAGGTGTTGGAACGCGACTGGACGAACCGTGTGATTGTCCAAGATTCGCCTCACATCGATTGGAATGTGCGTGAAGGATTGTTTCCGAGATTTCTGAGAGGCTGATCAAGGTGAGGATGCGGAAATGCTAGACAGCTGGACTTGGACGAAGAATCACGACATTCCGAGTTCGTCTGCTGATGGTCAACTTGTCATTCGCGAAATCGTTGATCAACTTCATCAACATGATTGGGCACGTGATGACGTCTTCGGCGTCCACTTGGCTTTAGAAGAAGCCGTTGTTAATGCGATTAAGCACGGTAACGGCGAAGATCCACAAAAGCGAGTGCAGGTGATCACGAAGATTTCGAGCCGTCGTTGCTGGATTCAAGTTCAGGACGAAGGGCCGGGCTTTAATCCGCAGGACGTGCCCGACTGCACGCTAGATGAAAATCTGGAGAAGTGCAGCGGGCGAGGGCTCCTATTGATGCGGAATTTCATGTCTTTGATCGAATATAATGAGGTAGGCAATCAAGTGGTTTTGGAGAAAGTTTTGGATTGACGAAAGTGAATCCAGTCTTGCTCCCGCCAAGGCGACCGAAACGAGTCCGTTCGTACCGGTTACGCTGACCATTCCGGCGGAAGTTTAGCCCGTTTGGCCGAAGCGTCGCGTCGCCAGCAAAGGCGACTTGAATTGGCCGTAACTTTCAAGTACTATCCGGAATTCGGCGGTTGTCTTGCGCCCCTCGCGTCACGAGCCACCACCCCAATCCCCTGTAGCTCAGTTGGTAGAGCAGGCGGCTGTTAACCGCCTTGTCGTAGGTTCGAGTCCTACCGGGGGAGCTCGTTTCTTTTCTACGGAAAGAAACCACCGACCAGTTAACGCCCGGCGCCCTCCGATCGGCTGCCGG